>CALBRU010000314.1 GCA_937927695.1 uncultured Thiomonas sp.
CGCCGCCGCTTCCACCCCGGCGCAACCGCCCAGCACGATCAGGTCGGCCAGCGATACTTTTTTGCCGCCCGCGGCCTGTGTGTTGAACTCTTTCTGGAGGGCTTCGAGCTTGGACAGCACCTTGGCCAGCTCGGCGGGTTGGTTGGCTTCCCAGTCTTTCTGCGGTGCGAGGCGGATACGCGCGCCGTTGGCGCCGCCGCGCTTGTCGCTGCCGCGGAAGGTTGAGGCCGAGGCCCAGGCGGTGCTGACCAGTTGGGAGATGGACAGGCCGCAAGCGAGCAGTTTCGTCTTGAGTGCCGCAATGTCTGCCGCGTCGATCAGCGGATGATCGACCGCAGGCACCGGGTCTTGCCAGATCAGCTCTTCCTTGGGCACGAGCTTGCCGAGGTAGCGGGTGCGCGGCCCCATGTCGCGGTGCGTGAGCTTGAACCAGGCGCGGGCGAAGGCGTCGGCGAACTCGTCCGGGTTGGCCATGAAGCGGCGCGAGATCTTTTCGTAGATCGGGTCGACGCGCATGGCCATGTCGGCATCGGTCATGAGGATAGGCACCTTCTTCGACGCATCCGCCGCTGACGGGGCCATGTTCTTGTCGGTGTTCTGCTTGGGCACCCATTGATGCGCACCCGCCGGGCTTTTGACGTTTTCCCATTCATTGCCGAACAGCACTTCGAAGTAGCTCATGTCCCACTGCGTCGGCGTCGGCGTCCAAGAGCCCTCCAGGCCGCTGCCGATCTGGTCGCCGCCCTTGCCGCTCTTGTAACTGCTGATCCAGCCCAGCCCCATTTCCTCCACCGGCGCTGCCTCGGGCGCTGGCCCGACATGCGTGGCAGGCCCGGCGCCGTGGCATTTGCCGAAGGTGTGACCGCCGGCGGTGAGCGCCACGGTCTCTTCGTCATTCATCGCCATACGCGCGAAGGTTTCACGCACCATCTGCGCCGAAGCCAGCGGATCGGGCTTGCCGCCCGGCCCTTCCGGGTTGACGTAAATCAGCCCCATCTGCACGGCGGCGAGCGGGTTTTCGAGTTCGGCCTGCTGTGTGCCCTGGCGCGTATCGCCCAGCCAGGTGTTCTCCGAGCCCCAATAAGTATCTTCTTCCGGCTCGTACACATCGGCGCGCCCGCCACCGAAACCAAAGGTTTTGAAACCCATCGATTCGAGGGCCACATTGCCGGTGAGAATGTACAGATCGGCCCAAGACAGCTTGCGGCCGTACTTCTGCTTGATCGGCCACAGCAGACGGCGCGCCTTGTCGAGATTGACGTTGTCGGGCCAACTATTGAGCGGCGCGAACCGCTGGTAGCCGCTGCCCGCCCCGCCGCGCCCGTCGCCAATGCGGTATGTGCCGGCGCCGTGCCAAGCCATGCGGATGAACAGCGGGCCGTAGTGCCCGTAGTCCGCAGGCCACCAGTCCTGCGAGTCGGTCATCAGCGCCTTGAGGTCTTGGATCACGGCGTCGAGATCGAGCGTCTTGAACTCTTCGGCATAGTTGAACGCTTCGCCCATCGGATTGGACGCTGGCGTGTGCTGGTGCAGCATTTTGAGGTTGAGCTGGTTGGGCCACCAATTGGCGTTGCCCATCGCCCCGACGACAGTCTTGGTGTGGGTGCTGTGCGCCACTGGGCATTTCAAATCGTTCGACATGGTTGTCTCCTTTAGAGAATGAGGGGGTTCACTCGACAGTCAGGCTTTTGGCTAAAGCCCTGCTCACGGCGCGGCAGCGAAGCGTGTCACGGCACAAATGAAAGTCGGTCTTGGTCTCAAGAAACTCGCCGGGCTGCCCCACGAGTTTCTTGCCCCTTGAGGGGAGAGCCGAGCGAAGCGAAGGTTTTCGGGGTGGGTTCATATCAATCAGTCTCCTTGAGGTTGCTCTCATCGCGTTGGGATGCTCGATGCGATGGGTGCAGCTTAGGCCGTAATAATTGAAAAGAACAATTAAAAGTTCTAATTCGATTGATTGAGTAAAACTAGGCAAAGGCCGGATTGGCGTGTTGCTGCTACGCCGTTCAAATGGCTGAAGGTTCAGCAGGGTTCAACTGCAAGACGCAAGTTGGTGACTTATTTCCTGTTTTTATCGGGTGTTGTATGAAACGATGGCTCACTGTTCCCGTGTTTGTGCCGCTCTTTCGTACGTACGACCTAGCCTTGGTGAGGGGCGTACTTATCCCGCCATTCATTCAGGGGGGCGGGTTTCTTCACAGTCGTAAATATTTGTATAGTGGTTTTAACGATTTCGAGCCCTTTTTGGGCTTAAGACAATCTGTACGGCAACTTTCCAGAATCGCATGGCTGATTCCCCTCTCACGGCTCCAAGCGCGCTCAAAAGCTATGCGCGTACTTCCGCTTTAGCGGTGGCGCTCGGCAGCGGGGTATCGCACTGGCTCGCGCATCGCCATCCGGTGCGCCGCATCCTCATGCTGCACGGCGTGGGTGGAAGCACGATGCCTCCGGGAGATTTCCAACGCGTGATGTCTTGGTTGAAGCAGCGCTACGCCATCGTGCCTCTCGATCTCATGGTGCGAGAGATTCTGGACGGTGTGCCCGCGCCTGCTGGCACCGGCCGCAGCCAGCTCGCCATCACCTTCGACGATGGGCTGTGCAATCAGTACCGCATCGCCCGCCCCATCCTCGAGCAACTTGAGATACCGGCCACAATTTTTGTCTGCCCTGGCCTGGTGGATGACGGGCAGTGGATGTGGAACCACGAGGCGCGCGCCCGGCTGATGCGTCTATCAGATGAAGGGCTGATGGAGTGTGCGCAGACCTTGAATTCGCCTGCGCATCACCTCGAAGGCTTCATTGCCTGGATGAAAACCCTGCCCCTGCCGCAAAGGCAACAGGCGCAGGGCGTTTTGCGCGATTGCACGCCCAGATTCGTGCCCACCCCCGCAGAGCACGAGGCTTACGACATGATGAGCTGGGATGAGGTGCGCGCCTGCGACCATGGCCGCCTGACGATAGGTTCGCACACCATGACCCACCCCATCCTGCCCACGCTGACGGAAGATGAAATCCAGCACGAGTTGCAGGACAGCCGCGAACGACTGGAGGCTGAGCTGGGCCGACGGGTCGATTTGTTTTGCTACCCCAACGGTTCGACGGATGAGCGAGTGCGGAAGGTCGCCCGGTCGATCTACCGTGCGGCCGTGACGACTGAAGAGGGCATGGTGTCGGCAGAGGTCGATCCAATCGCAATTCCGCGCATTCCTGTGACATCGCATCTTCCCCTTCTGGCCTGGCGCATGCATCGGCCTTGGGCCTGAGAAATTTGAATTCGCGCATTGCCGCCCCGACCCGCCTCGAGCCAAGTTTGATCCATGCAAATTGAACTCGTCACTACGACGCCGGACTTCGACGCACTGGAGTCCGAGTGGCGCGCCATCGAGGGACTGACGCCGCGCAACAGCCTCTTTCTCGGCTGGGATTGGCAACGGCTCTGGTGGGCACACTATGGACAGGGACGGCAACTGCGGATTCTGGTGGCGCGTCTTGGCGGTCAGGCCGTGGGCATTTTTCCGCTGTATCTGGAGACGCACCGCGCCTTCAAGATCCTGCGGATACGCAAGCTCAGGCCCATCGGCTCCGGAGGCGATACCGCGCCCGACGATCTGGGCATGTTGTTCGATCCCGCCCACGAACAGGCCGTTGCCAGAGCGTTCGTCGATCATGTGCTGAACAAAGTCCCCGGTTGGCAACTACTAGATCTTGTCGATTTGCCCTCCGATTCGGCCTTGCTGGCTTGTTGGACGCAGCAAAGCACACAGATTTCAGGCTCGATCGAGCGCACGCCGGTGAACCGCATCATCTACGGCGATTTGCCGCCGGACTGGGAGAGTTATCGCAAGGGACTCAGCCGAAATCGACGTGAGGTTTTAAGTCGCAAGCGCCGAAAATTTGAAGCGCAGCCTGAGGCGCGCTTTTTTCAGATCCAACAAGACGCGCAGATCGATTGGGCGTTTGAGCGACTCGCCGAGTTGCATCGGCTGCGATGGCAGGGGCGTACCGAAGAACTCAGTTTCACTTCGACGCAGTACCTTGAATTCCATCGCGCCCTCATGCATGCCCTGCTGGCGCAGGGCCGGTTGCGCCTGTACGGGCTGGAGATGAGTCGGCAAACCATTGCCATGTTCTACGGCTTTCGTCATGGCGAGACGCTCTACTACTTTCAGGCTGGATTCGATCCCCAGCACCTTGCGCTCAGCCCTGGGGAAGTGCTCATGGGGTATGTCATCGAAGCGGCGATCGCGGAACGTTGCACGCGTTTCGACATGCTCAAAGGCGACTACGACCATAAGCGACACTACTTTCAACAAACCCGCGAAACACTCGGCTTGCGAGTTCACCGCCCGGGCTTGATTCACTGGCTTTACCGCGTCAAGGCAAGGCTTGCTGCAACCCACGTTTCGGCAGAGCCTGCCGAGGACATGGGCGTTGCAGATACAAAGCTCACCGCACACCCCGTAGCCGAGTAGCCGAGTAGCCGAGTAGCCGAGCCCATGAACGCCGATTCGAGCAGGCCAGGGACTACCGACCCGGAAGCCTTGGTTTCCGTGGTCATCCCGGCGTACAACGCCCGCAACACCCTTGCACAAACCCTCGACAGCCTGTTCGCCCAGACGCACCGAAATCTCGACATCGTGGTCGTGGACGATGGCTCCACCGATGGCACGGCGCAAGTTCTGGAGGCTTATGCAGGGCGGGTGCGGACGATCCGGCAGACCAATGCGGGTATCGGCGCGGCGAGGAATGCGAGCGTGCAGGCGGCTCGGGGCGACTTCATCGCCCTGCTCGATGCCGACGATCTGTGCCGTCCGGATCGCATCGCGATTGAACTGCGCTACCTCCAGTCGCACCCCGATATCCTGCTCTGCAGTTCCGATTTCAGCGCCTTCGACGAAACCGGCCCCCTGGCGCCCGCCTCGTATTGCGGCGTTTATTACTCCCGCTGTAGCCCGCAACGGGGTGGCCTGAGGGCGCGGTATCCGCAGGCAGAAACTTTTCCCTTGCTACCGGAGGAGAGCGCGCGGCAGAACGGCCAAGCCTCTATCGCGGTTTACTGGGGAGAGGTTTACGACGAATTAGTGCAGGGCAATTTCATCCATCCCCCCACGGTGATGTTCCGCCGGGAGGCGCTGCAGCACGCCGGAACGTTCGATCCCGAGATCAAGATCGTCTGCGAGTGGGAATGGTTCGTGCGCGTGGCTCGAGCCGGGCCCGTGGCGCATCTCGATATTCCCTTGCTCGATTACCGCCGCAGCCCCACCCAGATTTCCTCCAGCCCGCGCACGGCGCTGGATTCACTTGCGGTGGCCAAGAAAATCTACGCGCGCGACAGCCAACCCGGCCAGCGCCGAGATCGCCGTTCGCTGCGTCACCTGGGGGCGCTCAGTCTCAGCGCGGCCGACATGCTGGCCGAGCTTCAGCCCGAGGCGGCTTTCGGCTTGCTGGTCAGCAGCGTTTTTGCGTATCACACCTTCAAGGGCCAGACGCTGCGCACCTTGTTTAAGATCATGCTGCCTTCCGGGCTGCTCAACCTGCTGCGGCGCGTGCGCACTTGAACCGCAGGGAGCGCGGCGAGTCGGCGGGTGCAACCGGTTGCTTTGCTTCAACCTGGCTTCAAACGAATTCCTACTGATGACTGTTTCCCCTTCCCGTGGCTCCGCGGTTGAGTCGGGTGCGATGTCGCCTGGCCTCACCGCAGACGATTTCGACTTTGATCTGCCGCCCGAACTGATCGCCCAGCATCCGCCCGCGCGGCGCAGCGACAGTCGCCTGCTCGATGCGGGCAGCCCGCCGACGCTGATCGACCGCGGATTTCGCGATTTGACCGGCCTACTGCGCGCAGGCGATCTGGTGGTGTTCAACGACACCGGGGTGATTCCGGCGCGGTTGTGGGGCTTCAAGGCGGCGGGGGATGCTGGGGCCGCTTTGGGCGGCGCGGTGGAAGTGCTGGTGGAGCGGGTGCAGGCGGACAACCGGGTCTGGGCGCATGTGCGGGCGAGCAAATCGCCCAAGCCGGGCCAGGTGTTGTGGCTGGGCGCGGCTCGACCCGATACCGCGACTGGCGATGAGCCGCACGCATCGGCGCCGCTTTTCGCCGTGACGACCGTGGGCCGGGCCGGGCCGGATGGCGGCTTGTTCGAACTGGAGTTTCCGGACCAGCCCCTGGCCTTGTTGCAGCAGTACGGCGCGGTGCCCTTGCCGCCTTACATCACCCACGCGCCGGGCAGCGACGATGTGCAGCGCTATCAGACGGTGTATGCGCAGCACCCCGGCTCGGTGGCGGCGCCCACGGCCGGGTTGCACTTCGACGAGGCCATCCTGGAGGCAATCGACGCGATGGGCGCGCAGCGCGCTGCCGTCACCCTGCATGTGGGGGCCGGCACGTTTCAGCCGGTGCGGGTGAACGATCTGCGGCAGCACCAGATGCACAGCGAGTGGTACACCGTGCCCGAGGCGACCGCGCAGGCGATTGCCGAAGTGCGCATACGGCAGGCGCAGGCGCGCGCGGCAGGCCAGCTGCACGCCGCCCCGCGGGTGGTCGCCGTAGGCACGACGGCCATGCGTGCGCTCGAATCGGCGGCGCTGGCGGCGGAAGCGGCCGGGGCGCCAGACGGAGCCGTGCTGCCGGGTGCCCGCGACACCGCGCTGTTCGTCACGCCGGGATATCGCTTTCGCGTGGTGGACGCGCTGCTGACCAATTTTCATCTGCCCAAGTCCACCTTGCTGATGCTGGTGTCGGCCTTTGCCGGCATGGACACCATCCGCGCGGCTTACGCCCATGCCATGGCTCAGCGCTACCGGTTTTTCAGCTACGGAGATGCCATGTGGCTGACCCGTCAAGATTTGCGTTGACACAAAACCATCCCGGCGTCATGCGCCCAGAATGAAAAACCATTTCAGACTGGACGCCATCATGGAACAAATCCTTTCCCCCCGGTTCATGCAGGACCGGCATCAACACCGCACCGAGCATATGGCGGCCATTCTCCAGCGCATTCAGTCGCACACCGCGCAGGCGCTCAGCGCCGAGGAGGAGCACGATCTGCTGCACATGCGCGAAGAAGAGAAAATCGCCCGCGATGTCTATCTGCAACTCGGCGAGCGTTGGGCGCTGCGGCCTTTGGTCAACATCAGCGGGGCCGAGCAGGCGCATATGGACGCCATGGCCGCCTTGCTGACGCACTACGACCTGCCTGATCCGGCGCAGGGTTTGGCGGTGGGCGAGTTTCGCACGCCCGATTTTCAGCGCTTGCACGACCAGTTGGTCGAGCGTGGCCTGCGCAGCGAGCTCGACGCCATCAAGGTTGGGCTGCTGATCGAAGAGCTGGATATTTTTGATCTGGTCGAAGCCCGCAGCCGCACCCGTCAGCCGGAAATTCTGGCGGTTTACGACGACCTGGAGCGCGGCTCGCGCAATCATCTGCGCGCGTTCTTCCGCCATCTGCAGCGGCATCGCGGCGAGTATGTGCCGCAATACCTGAGCCTGAGCGACTTCGAGGCCGTGGCCTGGAGCGAACGCGAAGAGTGCTGAGCGCCCCCAGGGCCGGGCTACGCCCAGCCCGCCCCCCGTGGGGGTCAAGGAAACTTGGGGCGGCCCTGCGTTTCCTTGAGAGGTGTCTCGGATGCGTCAGGATTGCGCTGCCGCCACGGCGGCGCGGGTGTGTTCGACGATGTTTTTGAGCGCTTGATCTAGCAGGGCCTGCGCGCCCTGTGCGAAGTGCGCGGCGTCATTCACGGCAATGGGCTGGCTGCCGTCGAAATGCCAATGCGCGGCAATGCGGCTGGTGCGCTGATTCGCCAGTTCGCACACCAGACCCAGGTGCACGGTGCCCTGATTCGCATGAACATCGTGCTCCAGCCGGTTCAGCTTGCAGTGCAGCGTCCACGGCGCGTTCACCAGCACGGCCTGTTGCTGCACGGCGCTGATCCAGGGCTGGCGGCTCAGGGTGCGGTCGATGGCTTCGCCCACGAGCTGGGCCGGCGGGGCGAGCCAGCGGCTGTCGCGGTAGGGCTCCAGCGTGTCGGGGCTGCGGCTGTACATCATGGCAGGCGACTGAAATCCAGCAGCGGCGCGTACCGGCAGGAGTTGAATCACCGTGGCTTGCGGCAGCGGCGCGGTGCGGATCTCGGGCGCGGTCAGTCGGTAGGTTTGCTGCACCGGCGCACGGTTGACGGGCAGGGCGCAGGCGGCCAGGGCCAGGCTCAGCAAAGCGGCCAGCGCGGCGCGGCGCGGCCGTAGAACAGCGGTCATGGTTTTTCTCCCGGGCCCGGCGGCGGCAAGGCCGGGCCGTACAGCAGTTGGCTGGGGTTGGCTTTGAGGTTTTCGGTCAGCGCGCCGAGTTGGCTGCTGAGCTGCTGCAGATTGCGCGCCAGCGCGTCCACTTCGGGCAGGGTGCGGGTCTGCAGTTGGGTCATGGCTTGCACGCCAGCCTGGGTGAAAGCGGTGGTGGTGTTGCCGGCCTGGGCAACGCTGTTGGCGGCGGCGCCGATCTGCGGCATCAAGCCGCCAAGCTGGGCCGACACGCCATCGAGCCGCTTCACCAGCGCCTGGCTTTGCAGCATGAGCGCGCTGCCTTGCGCACTCATCTGCGTCAGGTTGGCGCTGGTCTGGCGGGCGTTGGCAAACATCTGATTGATGTTGTTCTGATTGGCCGCCAGAGAGGCGGAGAGCGTCTGCAGATTGCGTAGCGTGTCGCTGATCGACTGCACATTGGCCGGGCTGAGCAGCGCGTCCACCCGCTGGCTGATGCGCGCCAGCGTGATGGCCGCGTCGTTGATGCCGCCCTCGATCTGGGTGAATACCGAGGGCTTGTAGGGAATGACCGGGTCAGGCTCGCCGGGCGGGGTGGGCAGTGGTGTCGACGAGGCGCCGCCGATCAGGTTCACCGCCGACAGCCCGGTGACCCCCAGCGGGCTGAGTTGCGCCACGGTGTCGTTGCGCACCGGCACCGCGCTGTCGATCTCGACCTTGATGCGGATGAGCGCCGGGTTTTGCGGATCGATCTCGATGCTCGCCACCTTGCCCACGGTGACGCCGCGGTACAGCACGTTGCTGTCGGTCTTCAGGCCGCTGACGTTGTCGGTGGCATAGATCAGATACGGCGAGGTTGCCGCCTGTTTGCCGCCGGTGGCCAGCCACCAGCCCAGGCCGCCGAGCAGCGCGCCCAGCAACACCACGAACAGGCCGACGGCGGTGTAATTGACTTTGGATTCCATGCGTTCAACCCCGTGAAGTCGTTTCGTGCGTCATTTCATGCAAATAGGCCGCCGAACGGCTGCCGCGGAAATAAGCGACCAGCTCGGGCTCGTCGCGCTGCGCCAGTTCGGCAGCGGGGCCGACCGCCAGCATTTTCTTGCGGGCGAGAAACGCCACCGTGTCGCTGCCGTGCCAGATGGAGTCGAGATCGTGCGTGACTTGCAGAATAGTCAGCCCCAGCAGGTCGCGCAGCTCGCGGATGAGTTGGTCGAACGCCGCGCCGCCGATCGGGTCCAGGCCCGAGGTCGGCTCGTCGAGCACCAGCAACTCCGGGTCTAGCGCCAGCGCGCGGGCCAGCGCGGCGCGCTTGACCATGCCGCCCGAGAGTTCAGCCGGATATTTGTGCGCCGCATCTGCGGGCAGCCCGGCCAGACCGATCTTGAGCATGCCCAGTTCGGACAGTAGGCGTTTGTCGACCAGGCCTTGCTCGCGCAGCGGTAGCAGCACGTTCTCCAGCACGGTCAGGCCGGTGAACAGCGCCCCGCCCTGAAACAGCACGCCGATGCGCTGGCGCAGCGCCTGCCGTTGCGCGTCGTTTGCGGCCAGCGCGTCCTGACCGAACAGCTTGAGCGTGCCGCCGCTGGGTGCGCGCAGCAGCAACAGGCTGCGCACCAGCACCGTCTTGCCCGAGCCCGAACCGCCCACCAGCGCCATGATGGCGCCGCGCGGCACGGCCAGGTTCAGGCCCTCGTGCACCACCACGTCGCCGAAACGGTTGACGATGCCTTGCGCGTCGATGACCAGATCGGCAGGTTTTTTCATAGATGCAGCAGGTTGTAAAGCACCGAAAAACTGGCGTCGATCACGATCACCAGAAAGATGGCCTGCACCACGCTCACCGTGGTGGCGCGGCCCACTGCCGCCGCGCTGCCCGAGACGCGCAGGCCCTGCATGCAGCCCACCAGGGCGATGACGACGGCGAACACCGGCGCTTTCACCAGGCCGAGTACCAGGGTCTGGAGCCCCACCACTTGCGGAATGCGCGCGGTGTATTCGCTCAGCGGCACGCCATATCCGACTGCGGCCACGACGCCGCCGCCCGCCAGCCCCATCACATCGGCAAACAGCGCCAGCAGCGGCAGGGTGATGACCAGCGCGATGACCTTGGGCAGCACCAGCATCTCAAATGGCGACAGCCCGAGCGCGCGCAATGCATCCACCTCTTCGGTGATGCGCATGGTGCCGATCTGCGCGGTGTAAGACGAGCCGGTGCGCCCCGCCACCAGAATGGCGGTGAGCAGCGGCCCGAGTTCGCGCAGGGTGATGATGGACACCAGATTGACGATGAGAATGTTGGCGCCATAGGTCGCCAGCGTGGCCCCGGCCTGATACGCCATGACCATGCCGATGAGAAAAGACAGCAGGCCGATGATGCCGATGGCGCGCAGCCCCGCCGCGTCGATTTCGTGGATGACTTCGCGCCAGCGCACGCGCCAGGGCTGCAGCAGCAGCGGCGCGCCGCGCCACACCAGTTCGCCGACAAAGGCCAGCAGCGCGCGCAGTTCGTCCAGCGCGGTGAGCGTGGCGCGGCCGATGTCGCCCAGCAGGCCGAGGCGGCGCGCGGCCGGCGGCAACGCCAGCGCGCGCTGGCGCACCAGATCGAGCAACTGCTGCTGCGGCGGGCTCAGTCCGCTTGCGTCCACCGTGGCCCCGGCGCTTTGCCACTGCGCCATGCTGCGCACCAGCAGCAGCGCTCCGCCGGTGTCCAGCGTGGTGGCGCTGGCGTCGAGGGTGATGTGGCGCGTGCCTGCGGGCAGACGGGTGTTCGGCTCGCGCGCCAGACCTTGCGCATTCCACGCGCCCTGCAGGCGGCACACGTGTCGATCAGGCGCGTCCTGCTGCGCCATCCAGTCCAGGGTAGCGGGGGCGTCGGCGGTTGAAGGGGCGATCATGGCGTGCATAGGTTAGCGGATCGAGCGATGCGCGCCACGGCAAGTCTGAAACAATACCGCCCATGCTGCAATTCACCGTTCACCACACCTCTGCCGAAGCCCGCCGCGGCACGCTTACCCTCAATCACGGTGTCATCGACACCCCGCAGTTCATGCCGGTGGGGACTTACGGCACGGTCAAAGGCATCACGCCCGAGGGCCTGAAAGCTGCGGGCGCGCAGATCATTCTGGGCAACACCTTTCACCTCTGGCTGCGCCCGGGGCTCGACGTGGTGCGGCAGTTCGGCGGCCTGCACCGCTTCATCGGCTGGGACCGGCCCATCCTCACCGACAGCGGCGGCTTTCAGGTGTGGAGCCTGGGGGCGATGCGCAGAATCAGCGAAGAAGGCGTGCGTTTCGCCTCACCTGTGAACGGCGACAAGCTGTTCCTCACCCCCGAGGTGAGCATGCAGATCCAGACCGTACTCAATTCCGACATCGTCATGCAGTTCGACGAATGCACGCCCTACGACGTCGATCGCGCCGGGCAAAAACACATCACAGATCGGAAGAGCGTCGTGTAGGGAAAGAGTGTAGATC
>CALBRU010000315.1 GCA_937927695.1 uncultured Thiomonas sp.
CCCAGATTCTTGAGGTTTTGTGTGATAGACATGGTGTACTCCTTCGGGAATACCCCAGTGTAGAACACACCCGCAGCCAGATCGCGCATAAAAAAGCGGGGCCAGCGGCCCCGCGAAACACTGCTTGGAGGAAAGGAAGTTGAGGAAAATTTTCAGCCGACCTGTACCGGCACGAAGATGCGGTTACTGCCGCGCTGAATCAGCAAGGCCACCGATTTGCCCGCGCTCTTCAGGATGCCGCGCACCTGATCGATGCTGCTGACCGATTTGCCGTCGACTGCAATCAGAATGTCGCCGGGCTGTATGCCGGCCTGTTCCGCCGGGCCACTGACGCCCTCGACCAACAGCCCATGCGACACGCCGGCCTGCTGCTCTTCATTGGCGTTGAGCGGGCGCACCACCAGACCCAGCCCACCGTGATCGCCCTGTGCGCCCGGGCTGGCCGAAGCGAGCGTCACGTTGTCGCTGAAGTTTCCAAGCACCGCGGTGATGGTCTGCTGCTTGTGATCGTGCCACACGCCCAGGGTCACTTTGCTGCCGGGCTCGGACAGGCCGATCATCATCGGCAGATCGGCCGAATCGTTCACCGGCTGGCCGTTCACGCTGAGAATGATGTCGCCCGGCTGGAGACCGGCCTTGGATGCCGGGCTGTCTTTCTCGACCTGCGCAACCAACGCGCCGCGAGGCGTTTGCAAGCCAAAAGAGGTCGCCAGGTTTTGCGTCACCGTCTGCACCGCAATACCCAGCCGTGCGTGCTGCACCTTGCCATGCTCGATGATCTGCTTGGCCACGCGCTCGGCCACATTGATCGGGATGGCGAACGACAGCCCTTCAAACGCGCCGGTCTGGGTGAAGATCTGCGAGTTGATGCCGACCACTTCACCCTTGGTGTTGAACAGCGGTCCGCCCGAGTTGCCGGGGTTCACCGCCACGTCGGTCTGGATGAAGGGCACCATGCTGTCGTCCGGCAGCGAACGGCTCTTGGCGCTGACGATGCCGGCGGTCACGGTGTGGTAGAAGCCGTAGGGCGAGCCGATGGCCAGCACCCAGTCGCCCGGTTCCAGATTGGACGGGTTGCCCAGCCGCACCGTGGGCAGATTGGTCGCCGGAATCTTGATCACCGCGATGTCGGTCTTGGTGTCGTAGCCCAACACCTTGGCCTTGTAGGTGCGATGGTCGGTCAGCGTGACACGAACCGAGCTGGCGCCCTTGACGACGTGCGCGTTGGTCAGAATCAGCCCGTCGGAGCTGATGATGAAGCCCGAGCCCAGCCCTTCGGTCGGCACTTCCTGCTGCTGGCCGTTATTGAATTGCTGGAAGAAGCGGAAAAACGGATCGTTCTGGAACTGCTTGGGAATCTGTTGCTGCTGCACCGTTTCCTTGGTTTCGCCCTTCACATTGATGTGCACCACCGCCGAGCCGTAGGCCTTGACGATGGATGCGAAGTTCGGCGCGTTCACCGCCACATTGGTCGCTGGTGCGGCCGGCGGATTGTTGAATAGAGGCACGACCTTGTGGTTCATTTCAACCTGCGGCGCGGTTTCGGCATAGCTGAACTGATAGGCCATGGTGCCGGCCCCGGCGATGATGCCAGCTGCCGCCAGTGCGGCCCAGAGTTTTGACGAAACCTTCGATTTTTTGCTTTGCATGACTGCCTCCGAAACGATTCAAACGAGTTGCGATGGTGGAATGTTCGCTGCCTTGCCTTAGACTCGGCTTAAGGGTCTGCGTCTGGGGTCTGCGTCTGCCGCGTCCGATCTTTGTCTGCGAGAAAAACCATGCCATCACGTCCTGTTTTGCGTTCAGTTTCACCCGTCGTCGGCCTATGGCTCGCCAGCCTTCTGTTCTGCCCTGCCGCGCAGGCGCAGTCCCTTGCGCAGCCCACCCCGGGGGTGGTCGCGGGGGTGGTGGATCTGCAGGCCACGGCACAGGTCGAAGTGGCGCCCGACCTCGCGGTGATGACCCTGGCTGTGGAACGCAGCGGGGCTGACCCGGCCAGCCTCACCGCGCAAGTCAGCAAGTCGCTCGAAGCGGCCTTGAAGCAGGCCCGCACCG
This sequence comes from uncultured Thiomonas sp., assembly GCA_937927695.1. Classification (GTDB taxonomy): domain Bacteria; phylum Pseudomonadota; class Gammaproteobacteria; order Burkholderiales; family Burkholderiaceae_C; genus Thiomonas. Next base: position 2,056 of record CALBRU010000315.1, read on the forward strand.
TGCCCGACATCGAGGCCAGCAGCGCAGCGTTCACCACCCAGCCGCGCTGGAAAACGGTGAACAATCAGTCGCAACGCGACGGCTGGACGGTGCGCGCCGGACTGGTGCTCAAGTCGCACGACTTTGCCGCTCTGGGCAAGATGGCCGGGCAACTGGCGCAGCAGGGCTTCATGATCGAATCCAACGGCTTCGAACTCTCCAAGGCCCTGCGTGACCGCGAGGAAACCGCGCTGATCGATTCGGCCATTGCGCGCTTCAAGTCCAAGGCCGCCACTGCGGCGCGCGCGCTGGGCTACGGCAGCTACACCCTGCGCACCCTGAGCATCGAACCCACGCAGGGACAACTGCCGCAGCCCCGCCCCATGATGATGCGCGCCGCCGCGCCCATGGCCGAAGAGCAAGCACCCGCCGTACCCCTGGCCACCGGACGCACCCCGCTGCAGCTCACGGTGCAGGGGTCGGTGCAGCTCACTCGCTGATCGGGCGCAGCGGTCTTTTAGGCAAGGCACCTAAAATTCTTGGTTTGCCTTCATCTTCGCCGTCCCGCACGGCCCGGTATGCCTCACACCTCGCCAGAATTCGTTCTCACCCTCTCGTGCCCGGACGCGCCCGGCATCGTGCATTCGGTCTCCGGCCTGCTGTATCAAGCGGGCTGCAACATCATGGACTCGCAGCAGTACGGTGATGCCGACACCGGGCTGTTTTTCATGCGGGTGCACTTCTCCGCCCCGGAACATCTCCAAGACGCTGCCCAGCTCGCGCTGTTGTTCGGCGATGTGCGCAAGCGCTTTGACATGCAGGCGCAGTTTCACGATCTGCGCATCCGCCCCAAGGTCGTCATCGCCGTCAGTCAGTACGGCCATTGCCTCAACGATCTGCTCTACCGCTGGAAGGCCGGGCAACTGGCGATGGACATCGCCGCCGTCGTCTCCAATCACACCACTTTCGCCGATCTGACGCGCAGCTACGGCATCGAGTTTCACCATCTTCCGCTCAAGGCCGGAGAAGCCGCCCAAACCAAGCGGGCGCAGGAACAGGCCCTCTTCGGCGTAATGCAACAAAGCGGTGCGGCGCTGCTGGTGCTCGCGCGCTATATGCAGATTTTGAGCGCCGAGTTCTGTGCCCAACTCGAAGGCCGAGCGATCAACATCCACCACTCGTTCCTGCCCAGCTTCAAGGGCGCGCGCCCCTATGCACAGGCGTATGCGCGCGGGGTCAAGCTCATCGGCGCCACGGCGCATTACGTCACCGCCGATCTCGACGAAGGCCCCATCATCGAGCAAGACGTCGAACGCGTCGACCACACCATGAGCGCGGCCGATCTCACCGCCGTCGGCCAGGATGTAGAGAGCGTCGTGCTCGCGCGTGCCGTGCGCTGGCAGGTGGAGCATCGCATTCTGCGCAATGGCCACAAAACCGTGGTCTTCCGCTGACCCGACATAACGACCGAGACCCACCATGCCGCGCCGCAAACCCCCGCCCCAAACCCCCTGGACCAACTCGCCCGATGATGTCGAAGCCGCGTTCTACGAGGCCCTTTCCAGCGGCAATCTCGACGCGCTGATGGCCCTGTGGTCGGAAGAAGACGAGATCTGCTGCATTCATCCCGGCGGCCAACGGCTAGATGGTCAGGCTGCGATACGCGAGGGCTTCGCGCAACTGTTTGCCAACGGCGGTTTGCAGATCAATGCCGAGGTACAGCACCGTTGGCACAGCATGACCAGCGCCGCGCACAGCGTGGTCGAACGCGTGCCGCTCGAGGTGGACGGCCAGCCGCAATGGGGCTTCGTGCTCGCCACCAATCTGTTCGTACAAACCGCCGCCGGGTGGCGCATCGTGTTG
>CALBRU010000316.1 GCA_937927695.1 uncultured Thiomonas sp.
GACCACCGAGATCTACACTCTTTCCCTACACGACGCTCTTCCGATCTCATGCTGGGGCTGGCGGTTTTTCTCACCGCCAAGACCAGCCTGACACGGGTGGGCGCCGTCGATGCCCAGGTGCTGGCTCGCCTGCGCAGGCTGGATGTGTGGGTCTGGGGCAGTTTTGCCGCGGTGCTGGCCAGCGGATTGACACTGGTGTTCTGGGGCATCAAAGGCCCGCAGTGGCTGCTGCACAACCCCTTGTTGTGGGCCAAGGTGGTGTTGCTGGCGCTGATGGCGTTGATGTCCTGGCCGTCCACGCAGCGGCTGGGGCGCTGGGGCCTTCAGGCTCGGGCAATGGCAGCGTGGCAGCCTGCCGCAGAAGAAGTGAAAAAAGAGCGTCGCTGGCTGATGGCGCAATCGCATGTGATGGTCATCATCCCTTTGCTGGCGACGCTGATGAGCCACGGTTTTGGCTGAATCGCCGGGTTTCAAAGCCCCTTTTAAAGCCCTTTTTCCAACTCTTCTTCTGCCTCTCGGCGCGCACGAATCTCCCGGCGCAGAAGCTCGACTCGGCGCTCGATGGCGTCTCGATCCTGCAGATATTGCGGTAGCGGGACGAGCAGGCAGAGCTCGCGCTGCAGGGTGCCGAACTGGCGGCTCTGGCCGTAGCCTTCGATGCAGAAAAAGTAGCGCAGCGCGTCTTCTTCATCCTTCGCTTGCGGAATGAAAAACCAGTGATCGCTGTCGCCGTAGTGCAGCAGATAGTCGATGGCTTCGTCCATCGCTCAACCTCCTCGCAGATGCGCGGCCAGCCAGACCAGGCCGACGAAAACGGGTTGATGCAGCAGGTAAATGGTCAGCGGCCAGCGCCCGAGGAATGACAGCGGGCGAATTTCGGGTAGATGGCGCAGCGGCCTGAATTGCACCCGCGCCAGCAGCCAGCCCAGGCCTGCGCCGATCCACAGCACGCCGATCCACGGCAGCAGTGGCGCGTAGTCTTCGGTGATGGGTTTTTGGGTGATCAGCCCGGTCCAGTTCCACCACGGTGGATTGAAAAAAGCGTGGCCCCAAAGTTGAGGCGCGGTAATGGCAATTGGGGCGAGCAGCAGCACCCACGCGCCGAAGTGGCGGAACACCAGCCGGTGTAACAGCAACATGGCCGCAATGCCCTGCAGAATGCCGAAGTAGATGAAGCTGTGCGGAAACGCGGCGTAGCTGCCTGCCGTGACCAGTAGCGAAGCGCCCACGATTTGCGCCCAGCGCTTCCAGAAATGCCGCGCCGGGCGGCCGCTCGCGTCAGTGAAGGTCTGCGTCAGTCCGACGGTGAAAACAAACAGGCTGACGATGGCAATACGCTGATCGAGCCACCAAGGATTGGTGTAGAAGTCGGTATGGATGAAGCCGAACCAGTTCAGGTCAAAACTGAAATGAAACGACATCATCCACAGCACGGCCAGGCCGCGCAGGGTATCGACGCCGCCGTAACGAGTCGACGGCTTCACTGAATTATTCACACCAGACCCGAGCATTGCGGAACATGCGCATCCACGGGCTGTCGTCGCCCTGATTTTCGGCGGTCCAGCTCATCTGCACGCTGCGGAACACCCGCTCCGGGTGAGGCATCAGCGCGGTGAAGCGGCCATCGGGCGTGGTCACGGCGGTGATGCCCTCGGGGCTGCCGTTAGGGTTGTAGGGATAGCGCTCCGTGGGTTGGCCCTGATGATCGACAAAGCGCATGGCGACCTGCAGCAGCCTGGCGTCGCCCTGCTGCGAAAAATCGGCCCGCCCTTCGCCATGCGCCACGGCAATGGGCGCGCGGCTGCCGGCCATGCCCTGGAAAAAGAGGGACGGCGACTCGGCGACTTCCACCAGCGACAACCGCGCCTCGAACTGCTCCGAGCGGTTGCGGGTGAAGCGCGGCCAGGCGCGGGCGCCGGGAATCATGGGGGCGAGCGCAGCCAGCATCTGGCAGCCGTTGCACACCCCCAGCGCGAAGGTATCGGTACGGCCGAAAAAGCGTGCGAACTGATCGGCCAGCTCAGGGTTGAACAGAATGGAACGCGCCCAGCCCTCGCCCGCTCCGAGCACGTCGCCGTAGCTGAAACCACCGCAGGCGACAAAGCCGCGGAAATCGCCCAGCCGGGCGCGGCCTGCCATCAGGTCGCTCATATGCACATCCACCGCATCGAACCCAGCGCGGTGCATGGCGTAGGCCATTTCCACCTGCGAGTTGACGCCCTGCTCACGCAGGATGGCCACTTGCGGCCGCGCTCCGCTGGCGATGAAAGGCGCGGCGATGTCTTGCTGGGCGTCGAAAGTCAGGTGCAGGTGCAGCCCCGGATCGGCTGAGTCGGCCAGCGCGTCGTGCTCGGCCTGGGCGCACTCGGGGTTGTCGCGCAACATCGCCATGCGCCACGACACGCGGTCCCACACTTGCTGCAATTGGGTGCGCGGCGCGGTATAGATGCGCTGCGTATCGCGCCAGATCTCGATGACGTCGCCGTCGTTGACCGTGCCGATCGCGTGGCTGTGCGCCGACAGGCCATGCTGCCGCAGGGTTTGCAGCACGGCGTCGCGCTGCGTTGCGGGCACTTGCAGCAGCACGCCGGGCTCCTCGTTGAACAGTGCGAGCAAGGTTTGAATGTGACGGCGCGGGCCGACCTGCTTGGCCCAGTCTTTGGCGTCACCCCAGTCGTCGGCTTCGTTGCCTTCGAGCGTGAGCACGTCCACATTCAGGCTCACGCCGCAATGTCCGGCGAAGGCCATTTCGCAGGCAGCCGCCCACAGGCCGCCGTCGGAGCGGTCGTGATAGGCCCAGACTTGACCTGCCCTGCGCAATTCGGCCAGCGCCGCGGCAAACGATTTCAGCAAGTCCGGGCTGTCGAGATCGGGGGTGATGTCGCCGATTCTCCCCAGCGTCTGCGCCAGGATGCTCGCGCCCATGCGCTTTTTGCCCTGACCCAGATCGACCAGAATCAGGCTGCTCGGCGCATCGGTACGCAGTTGCGGCGTAAGCGTGCCGCGCACGTCGGGCAGCGTAGCGAAGGCAGAGACCACCAGCGAGACCGGCGAGGTCACGCTCTTGGCCTGGCCCGCGTCTTCCCAGCGCGTATGCATCGACAGCGAATCCTTGCCCACGGGCACCGAAATACCCAGAGCGGGGCAGAGTTCCATGCCGATGGCGTGCACGGTGTCGTAGAGTGCCGCGTCCTGCCCCGGCTGGCCGCAGGCGGCCATCCAGTTGCACGACAGCTTGATGTCGGCCAAACGTTGCACCGGCGCGGCCAGCAGGTTGAGTACCGCCTCGCTCACCGCCAGCCGACCCGATGCGGCGGGGTTGAGCACCGCAACGGGCGCACGCTCGGCCACGCTCATCGCCTCGCCACGAAAGCCCGCGTAATCGGCCAGGGTGACAGCGCAATCGGCCACCGGCACCTGCCAGGGGCCGACCATGGGATCGCGATGGCTCAATCCGCCCACCGTGCGGTCGCCGATGGTGATGAGAAAGCGCTTGCTTGCCACCGTGGGGTGGCGCAGCACCGCTTCGCAGGCCTGCGCCAGATCGACCTCGGCAAGGTCGAGCGCCGCACCTTGCGGCAACTGCCGCTGCGCCTGACGATGCACGCGCGGCGGCTTGCCCAGCAGCACGTCCAGCGGCAGATCGACCGGGCGGGCCAGATCGGGCTGGTCGGCATGCAGGCTGTCATTCACGATCAGCGTTTGCTCTTGCGTGGCGACACCCACCACGGCAAAGGGGCAGCGCTCGCGGGCGCACAGCGCGGCGAAAGCCTCTTGCTGCTCCGGAGCAATGGCCAGAACATAGCGCTCCTGACTTTCGTTACTCCATATTTCTCTTGGACTTAGGCCGGACTCTTCAAGTGGGACATCACGCAACTGGAACACCGCGCCACGGCCTGCGCCCTCCACCAACTCAGGAAAAGCGTTGGACAGTCCGCCGGCACCCACATCATGAATCGACAGAATGGGATTGGCCTCGCCGAGCGCGCAGCAGGCGTTGATGACCTCCTGAGCGCGTCGCTGGATTTCCGGGTTGCCGCGCTGCACCGAATCGAAATCGAGATGGGTGGCGTTGCTGCCGGTGGCCAGACTCGACGCCGCGCCGCCGCCCAGGCCGATGCGCATGCCCGGCCCGCCAAGCTGGATCAGCAACGTGCCTGCGGGAAATGCCTTTTTGTGCGTCAGCCGGGCATCGATGGAGCCCAACCCACCAGCGAGCATGATGGGCTTGTGATAACCCCAGACCTTGCCGTCCACCGGCTGTTCGAACACGCGGAAGTACCCGGCCAGATTGGGACGGCCGAACTCGTTGTTGAACGCTGCGCCGCCCAGTGGCCCGTCGAGCATGATCTGCAGCGGGCTGGCGGTGTGGCTGGGCTTGCCGAATGTTTCTGTGGCCGCCTCCCACGGTTCGCCAGCGCCCGGCAGCCGCAGATTGGAGACCGAGAACCCGGTGAGCCCCGCCTTGGGGCGCGAACCCCGGCCGGTGGCGCCTTCGTCGCGAATCTCTCCACCGGCTCCTGTGGCCGCACCGGGAAACGGCGAAATGGCGGTGGGGTGATTGTGCGTT
>CALBRU010000317.1 GCA_937927695.1 uncultured Thiomonas sp.
GCGCGGGCGATGCTCAGCAGCCGGGCGTCCTGCGGCCAGGGCAGTTGCAGCGGACGGGCGGGCGACTGGCGTAATTCATCGAGCAGCACCAGCAGCAGACGCATGCGGGTGAGATCGAGCGGGGTGTCGTGCGGCCAACTCAGCGCCTTTTGCAGCACCAGCGCCACCAGCGGGTTCACCGGGTAGCTCGTCGGTTCGGCTGGCAGATCGCCGCAGAACTGCGGAGTGAGAAAGGCGCCGAAACCCGCGGTCGGCCCGTAAGAGTGCACCGCGTGCTCCACGCCGGGCGGCATCCAGCCGATGGTCTGCGAGGGGGAAAGCTGGCGACCCTGCGCGGTTTCCACAATGACCAGACCCTCGGTGAGCAAAAACAGCGTGCCGCGGGCATGGCAATGCGTCTGCGGGTCCATGGCGAGCTGATTGCGCACATTCACCGCGATCAGCTCGGCGCCGCCCAGGTGATTGATGCGGTCGAGCAACTCGGCCTTGCTGCATTCACTGTCAGTGGACGTCGGAGCGGTGTGGGGCATAGTGGGGTATTTGTGTGGCGTGTTTGCGATATTCATTGGCATACTAAAGCAACCCGGCCACATCGTCCTCCCCTAGCATCCGTCTCGTTCGTCCCATGCAATCGGGGGAGCGAGCCCGGCAGGAATCGCAAGCGCATCCTAGAATCAGCCGGCTTTTGATCCGCAGCGCCCTGCTCATGGGCGCATCGCGCGGTGAAAACCGTCAGGTTTGTCTCCCTCATTGCCATCCGCCTCTCCGGACCGCCTTATGCAGAATTTGCCCGCGACACCTCGCGTTTTATGGATTGCCCTTGGCGCCGCCCTGCTTGGCGGCTGCACGACGGTCGGCCCCGATTTCCATACGCCCAAGGCGCCCTCGGTTCAGCAATACACCCGCGAGGCCTTGCCCGCGCAGACCGCATCGGCCCCCAGCACGCTGGGCGGGGCGCAGCGCTTCCAGACGGTCGAGCGCATTGCGCCCGACTGGTGGCGAAGCTATGGCTCATCTCAGCTGGATGGTTTGGTGGATACGGCGCTGCGTAGCAGCCCGACGCTGGCCGCCGCCGAAGCCACCCTGCGCCAGGCGCAGCAGACTTACCAGGCGCAGGCCGGTTCCACGCTCTATCCCACGGTCAATGGCAAGCTCGGCGCCAACCGCAATCAGACCAATGCGGCGT
>CALBRU010000318.1 GCA_937927695.1 uncultured Thiomonas sp.
CATCACCCTTGGGGCAAACAACACCTGCACCTGGAGCACCAGTGTGGGCGGAACGGTGATTGCAGAGCACTCAATGTCGCCAAGCCAAATCGCCGCCAGCTACCCGGGCATTACCTGCAGCACCACGGGCGGCAATACGCAGACGCTGACCTTCGATAGCCAGGGCTTCATCAACGCGGCCCCCACCATCACCGTGACCGCTGCGCAAGGCCAGACTTGGACGCTGCAGGTACTCGCCTCGGGCAGTGTGATTCTCAACGCCAACACCGCATCATGATGCTCCAGCCCCCTCCTCCCGCTCGCGCAGCTGTAAATCAGGTCGGCATGTCGCTGATCAGCGTGCTGGTGGCCATCGTCATTTTCGGCCTGGGCATGTTGTCGATCGCATCGCTTTATAGCCTGGCCGTACCTGCCGTCACCAGCAACCAATACGCCACCGACACCGCTGCCTTCGGCAACCAATTCTGGGCATTGGTGCAAGCCAACCCAGCGGTAGTCGGTCAATTGGCGGCAGGCACTTCCACCTACACATCGAGGACATCGGGCTCTGCCCCGCCAGCGTTGCAGCCCTTTCTCGCCAATGTATTTAGCAATCCCGCAACCATGCTGCCCAATGCCAAGGTCACCATCACCCCCGGCCCCGATGCGCAAGGCAACGCTTGCAGTACCACCTCCTGTGGCCTGGGCTTGCAAATCCAGTGGAGCAACGTCGGAGGTGCGAATGGCAGCAACGCCTTGCGTACACAGAACTACAACTTCCAGCTGGGGTTTTGACATGCGACACCTCTGCCAGCGTTCTACGGCCACACATCAGCGCGGCCTGAGCCTTGTCGAATTGATGATCGCCCTGGTGATCGGGCTGATCTTTTCCATCGCTATCCTGGTGGTGCAATCATCGCTGACCAAACAGAACGTCCAGATATCGGATGTCTCGCAACGTGACGATCAGGCCCGCGCCGCACTCGACCTCGTCACCCGCGACCTCAGCAATGCCGGCTTCATGCTTGGCGGCGTGCAGCCTGCATGCAGTGCCACACTGGCTTACGACAACGCAGGGGCCATGCCCGGTGTGTTCAACCAGTACCCCGTGTCGGCCGTGTCGCAAACCACATCCCCGGCGCTGCCCACGGCCAGCGCGCAGCCCACGCTGGCGCCCACCTCCTATACCGCCACTCCCACAGACATGCTCAGCATTTACGTGGCAAAAAGCGGCGTGGCGCCACAACCAGCCGGCGCGGCGATGACCTTAATCAATAGCACCCTGGTGAATGCCTCACCAAATAAGGGATCAACTAACAGTGGACCTGTCGTCACGACACAACTACCGCTGAACAGCGTCACCGGAATCAATGGCGGCATGGTGGGTTACTTGCGCTTTTTTCTGAGAAACGGCCAACAGGCCCCACAATGGGTCTGCATCCGCGTGCCCATCGTGGGTACGGCGAACACTCAGACGCCAAATCCGATTAACAGCCTTGACCCGACCCTGTTTCCAAGCAACGGTTACAGCGGATTCAATTCCGCACTGCAATCAGAGAAATTCTTAGCCAATGGGGTCGATCTATCCAACGCCTACTTTCCTGCGCCGACACGGTTTTATCTCCCTTTCCATGACCCGGCCAACAAAGATCGGATCTTGGTGGTGTATTACGTCGCTCTGTCCAATCCAGGCGCTGCGCCGGGAACTGCGGGCAACTATCCCATGCTCATGCGAAGCGAAATCAACGCGCTTAATGACCAAATCATCACACCCCCAACTCCCGTCGCCGCAGGTGTGGTGAGCCTACAGGTCTTATTTGGCGTGGATGAAACCAACTCAGGCGCAATTACCAATTACCTGAACTGGAGTGACGTGGTGAGCAATCACTTCACGGGCAGCGTGCGCAGCGTGCTGTTTGGAATCATTTCCAAAACATTGCACAGCGACCCCAAGTACAACGCCCCCAGCGCAATCAACATCATGCCGACAACAGCAACTTTGCCAAGCACCGGGCCCGTGGCCTCTGACAGCTTCAAGCCTTATAACGTGCCCAGCGCATACGCAAATGATCGATTTTCCGTGCTGCAGTCGGAAGTTGCCGTGAGGAATCAAATATGGCCGCGCTGAAAGCGCCATTGCAGCGCAAACCCCAGCGGTCCCCTGAGCAGCAAGGCTATGTGCTGCTGCTCACCCTCATCACCCTGCTAGTGCTCTTGTTCGGCGTGCTGTTCACCATGCGCGGCGCGGCGCTGCAAACCGTTATGACCAGCAATACCGTGCAACGGCAAAAGGACGTACAGGCCAGCGACATTGCGCTACGGGTGGTTCAGCAAACCCTAACCAACGCCTCAAACAACGCGGGCGGTGTGGCTCTCGAATACATCTCACCGCAGCCCGCCTGGTTTTCCTCCCCCTCAAACAGCACTGCAGCTTGGTGGCCAACCCCCAGTGCGGCCTACTGGACGCAAACGATCAACGCTGGAACCGCCTATTCGGTGCCCCTCCCGGCAGGAACGTCTGTCCATGCTTGGGCTCTTGTCGTTTCTGCCAATCTACCCCCAGACTCCGCAGGCTGCTCGTTCTACGACATCTTCATCCACACAGTAGAAGCGAACAACGTCACTGACGCCAACACCGAAGCCCTGTTCAAACTCTGCTCGTGAGCATCATGAAATCCCATATCCGATCTGCAGTCTCTCTCTCGGTCTCTTTGGCACTAATGCTCTCGCCCTTTGCCACGGCACCTAGCGAGGCCCAGACGACCGATACGCCTGACCGCCCGCAAATCGTCATCGCCATCGGCAATTCTCAGTCGATGGACGGCGACCTCAGCGGCGCCATCATGACCGGCTCGGGGAATCTCTCCAGCGGCCTGACCAGCCTCTACAACAGCAGTTCACCGGTTAACTACTCAGTGCCATCCGGCTTCACACCGCCGATGACCCCGAGCCAAACCGCCTCGGCGCCCTACACCTACAACAACAACGGCACCCTGGTGGACAACGGCGCCAGCCGCCTGAACGTGGCCAAGGCCGGTCTTTCCTCGGTACTCAATAAGTATCTCCCGAGCATGGACTTTGCGCTGGAAGACTATTCAACCTCGGGGACGAGCCGTTACACCACTTGGGTGTATTACATGTCACCGAGCGGCGGTTTCACTTTCGCCAACAGTTTGCCGACACACGGCTTCACCAGCTACGCGGCCTATCAGAGCTTCGTCTCCAACGCCAACAACTCCGGCGCTAGTCCGGCTCCCACGCGCTGGGTCAACAACCCCTGTTATCAGTACGGCAGCGCCTCGTCTTCGGTCAAGAGTTATTGCAGCAGCATTGCGAATTCGGGTTTGTATGGCACCAGTACGAGCACGGCTGCCAGCACGCTTTCAAGCAATCTGTACATGCAGATCGGAGCGTCTAGCGACGACCCAAACATCAATGACGTCCTCTACTCGTCAGGACAACCCGGCCTATTTGTTGACTACGGCGGTGCATATGCGGCCTACAACTATTCCACTTATCTTGGGCCAATCACTTCCACGAATACACCCTACACCTATTTCAATCTCGGCAATTACAACGACGGTGTCGTCAGTGTCGGATATAACAAGTCCGCACCCTCAGCGAACAAGGTCACAGGACCCACCAATGCCGGATACGTCCCGTACTCGCCTCAGGTGGTCTATGCCCAGCGCGGCTTTGGCTACTACGTGCAAAGCCTGAGCGCAACCAGCGGCAACAAGGTCGTGTCCATGACCAATTTGGGCACCAACCCCAGCGCCACAGCGGTGAGCACGGCACTGACGCCCTTCACCACAGCGTTAAAGCCAGAGACTAACAATTCATCGTCCAGCGAGATCAAAGCGCTGGCCTATCAGTCGCCCACGGCGGGGCTGGTGCAGGGCGCGGGCAATGTGTTGGGCAAACTCACCGCCTCCTGCGCAGGTCAATACGTCATTCTGGTGACGGATGGTCTGCCGACGATGGACTTGAACGGCAAGAACTGGCCGCCGCTGGGCAGTGCTGCGGGACAGGGTTATGGGGTCAATGCCGCGTTCTATGGCATTGCAGGCAATGCCGCTTACGGCATCAACGACGACAGCGGCA
>CALBRU010000319.1 GCA_937927695.1 uncultured Thiomonas sp.
TGCTTGATCTGTCGAACCAGATCGAGCAGATGCGCGGAGAAATCGCACAGGTGCGCGGCAAGCAGGACGCTGCCACGCAGCAGCTCAACGATGCGCTGGGCAAGCTGCAGACCAGCCAGCAGCAGCTCACCCAGCGCCTCAAACCGCTGGAGCCGGTGCAGGTGCAGATCAACGGCCAGACTTATACGGTGCAGCCCGCAGAAAAAGCCGCTTTCGAGCAGGCGCTGGCCACCTTCCGAAATGGCGATTTTGCGGGCAGCGCCACGCAGTTGAAGGCGTTTTTGGCGCAGTATCCATCCAGCCCGTATGACGCCGATGCCCAGTATTGGCTGGCCAACGCGCAATACGCGCAAAAGCAGTACAAGGATGCCATCGCCACCTTCCAGGGCCTGATTCAGAGCAGCCCGAACAATCCGCGCTTGCCCGAAGCCATGCTGGGGCTGGCGAACTGCCAGATCGAAGTGCGGCAAATCGTCGCAGCGCGCAAAACGCTGAACGAACTGGTGAAGACCTACCCGCAGTCTGAAGCGGCGCAGGCCGGGCGCGACCGGCTAGCCAAACTGAGATGACCAGCTGAGGTGACTGTCACGGCCGCTGGAGCGGCCGTGACAGAGTGATCGGCAGCGTCGTTCCCGCAAACTGCGAGCCGTATTGCCCAACCCCGTCCCGGCAACACGGCTGGCATCGTCATGGAACAATAACGCGTTGCGGCGAGACCAATCCGCTCTCGTCATCCAGGTGCCTTCTCTTCCATGCCGTCCGCTTCCGTTCCCGCCATCAACGCCACCGTCCTCTGGGCGGGCTTCGCCCTGAGCCTGGTGTTTGGCGCCATCATGCAGCGCACGCGTTTTTGCACCATGGGTTCGGTAAGCGACATCGTCAACATGGGTTCTTGGATGCGCATGCGCATGTGGGTGCTGGCCATTGCCACGGCGACCATCGGCTTCAATCTATTGGCCGCTACCGGGCAGATCGACTCGGCGCAGACGATCTACACCACGTCCAGGGTGCTCTGGCTGTCGGCCCTGGTGGGCGGCGTGTTGTTCGGCTTCGGCATGGTGCTGGCCTCGGGCTGCGGCAGCAAGACTCTGGTGCGCATTGGCGAAGGCAATCTCAAGGCCGTGGTCGTTTTTGTGATGATCGCGATCTTCGCCTACATCACCCTGCGCGGCATCACGGCCGAAGTGCGGGTGCGGGTGTTCGACAAAGTGGCGTTCAATCTCTCGGGCCCGCAGGATTTGCCCGCGATCTTCGCTCACGCCACCGGGCTGCCGCTGGCCGATCTGCAACTGGTGCTGGGCCTGGGCGTCGGGCTGCTGCTGGGCGTCTGGGCCTTGAGCGCGCGCGAGTTTCGTACCGCCAACAACCTGCTCGCGGGTTTCGGCCTGGGGGCCGTCATCGTGGCGGTCTGGTTCGTTTCGGGCAAGCTGGGCTTTCTGGCGGAAGACCCGCAAACGCTGCAGGCCGCGTACATCGGCTCGCAGAACAACAAGATGGAATCGCTGAGTTTTGTCGCGCCGCTGGCCTACACCCTGTTCTGGTTCATGATGTACAGCGACGCGAGCAATGTGCTGACGCTGGGCATTGTGTCGGTGTTCGGCGTGATCGCGGGTTCGGCCGGTATGGCGCTCATCACGCGCCAGTTCCGCTGGGAAGGGTTTCGCGGCGCGGAAGATACGGCCAATCACATGGTCGGCGGCGCGCTGATCGGCATTGGCGGCGTAACCGCGCTGGGCTGCACCATCGGCCAGGGCATGAGCGG
>CALBRU010000320.1 GCA_937927695.1 uncultured Thiomonas sp.
GCGATTTGGACAGGGGTTTCATGAAGGCGCCTACAAAAGAAATTCAAAACAAATACAAAGAACCGATTTTAGGCCGCTCAAGCCCTGCGGCATGCAACCCCGCGCGCCTCACGGCAATTCCGGGTATTCGCAAACAATCCGGGTTCAATACGGCAACACGACCGGCTGGCTCAGCGCCCAGTTATGTTGCCAGTCGGCCAGATACTGCGCAGCCAGCTCGGGCGCATTCCACACCACCAAAACGTTCTCGGCATTGCGATGCGCGGCGGAGTAGGTGTAGTTGAAGCTGCCGGTCTGCACGGTGCGCCGGTCGATCACCATGTATTTGTCGTGAAAGATGGGATAGACGTCGACCGAGCGCACGGCGATGCCCGCGTTGCGCAGAATGCCCAGCGCGTGCCGCGCGTAGCGGGCGTCTTCATCGAAATTGCTTTTCCAGTCCACCAGCACCTGCACTTGTACGCCGCGTTTTTTCGCCTGGACCAGCGCCCGCGCCACGTCGGACGAGGTGAACAGATAAGCGGCCATCTGAATGCTGCTATGCGCCTGATCGATGGCCTGCAGCACCAGCGCCAGCGCGCCGCCCGAAGGCGAGAAGGCGCTGGAGACGGCGGCCTGTGTCGGCAGGGCGAGGGCTTGAGGCGAGCGGGCCTGCGCTGGCAGCGCGCAGGCGGCAGCGAGCAGGGCGCAGGCCAGCAAGCGGGCACAGAGAGAACGGGTGGCAAGAGCTTTGAACGACATGATGAATGCGCATGAAAAAGCCCGGCTGCGCCGGGCCTGGACCGCGGGCGTTTTCGGCCCGTGGTGTGGTCAACTCATTTCAGATGCGCGCTGACCAGTTTGGTCATTTCGAACATGCTGACCTGATCCTTGCCGAAAATCGGCTTGAGCTTGGCATCTGCGTTGATCATGCGCTTGTTCGCTGCGTCTTGCAGATTGTGCTTCTTGATGTATTCCCACAGTTTTTTCACCACTTCGGTGCGCGGCAGCGGCGTGGTGCCCACGACGGCGGCCAGATGCGCCGAAGGGGTGAGCGGTTTCATGAACGCCGCGCTGGGCTGACGGGTTGTTTTAGCGGCGGCCGCCTTTTTTGCCGCGGGTTTTGCAGTGGTCATATTGAGTGCACTCCGAGAAGTTGAGCTTGTTATCCACTGGCGTGTCAGCGGCCCGTTGGGGATCGCTGCGCGCCGTGCAGATTCACCGTTGTCATGGATTGCGGGCTGGACAGTCCGGCCCGCTAAAAAGTTGAGCCGATCCAAGCCTTCCGGATCTGCATGACTGCGCCCCGATCGGCGCCAACGTGCCGGAGGATCGTGCTCAACCAGCCGCATATTAAGCCGAGCGCGCGGGCGTCCGACGCAGCATGTGCGTTTTTAGCGTTTTACGCGTTGTTTTGTTGTCTTGTCGTCGCCTGAAGTGACCACCCCGAAACCCTTCGCTTTGCTCGGCTCTCCCCTCAAGGGGCAAGAAACTCTCGGGGCGGCCCGGCGAGTTTCTCCAGAGCCTCACCGGGGAACCGCGGCTGTGCTCTGCAGCGAGGGTCACTTTTGCTTACACTCGCTGCGCCAATTGGCCCTGCGTTTTTCCGCCCATCCGTTTTACTCAGCCAGGAGTCTGTTTCATGAACCCAGCCTCGTTGCATCCCAAAAAGCTGTTCGCCGCCGTGCTTGCCTGTGGTCTGTTGGCCAGTGTGCCGGCGCAGGCGCAGTTCGCCAAACCGCAAGACGCGGTGAAGTACCGTCAGTCCGCCTTCATCGTGATGGCGGCGAGTTTTGGCCGCATCGGCGCCATGGTGCAGGGCAAGGCACCGTTCGATGCCAAGGCCGCGCTGCAAAACGCCGAAGTCGTTGCCTTCATGTCGCATCTGCCGTGGCAGGCTTTCGGCCCCGGCACCGACTTGCCTGATTCGCACGCCAAGCCTGAAATCTGGAAAGAGATGGACAAGTTCAAGGCCGATGCCAACAAGCTGCAGGAAATGACGCCCAAGCTGGTGGCCGCCGCCAAGACCGGCAAGCTCGACGAGATCAAGGTGGTGTTCGGCGAAACCGCCAAGACCTGCAAGGCTTGCCACGACGCGTTCCGCGAAGAACTCTGAGCGTTTTCTGGGGTTGTCCAGTCCTGCACAAACCCGCCGCTGGCGGGTTTGTTTTTTCAGAGCGTGAGCGTGCCCGTGATGAGGGGTTGCACCGCGCTACCGACCCAGATCTGCTAGGAGGCTAAGACATCAAGCTGCAAGAACGGATGGGGCATGGCGTGGTTCTGGCGGGTGTGTTGCGGAGAAGACTTCACCCAGGCGGGCAATGGCGGTCTCGATCTGCGCGGGCGTGGCGGTGGCGTAAGACAGTCGCAGCGTATTGCGCGGCACGGCGCCCGCGGCGTAGAACGCCGTGCCGGGCACGTAGGCCACTTTGCGTTGCAGCGCCAGCGGCAGCAGCGCGGTGGCGTCGGCGCCTGGCGGCAGAGACAGCCAGATGAACATGCCGCCTTGCGGCGTTTCCCAATGCACGCTGCCGGGCATGTGGCGGGACAGGGCGGCGAGCATGGCATCGCGCTGCGCGCGGTACAGGGCGCGGATATGCGGCAGTTGCGCATCCAGCAGCCCGCCTTCGGGCACCTTGAGTACCAGGCGCTGCGTCAGACTGGAGGTCTGCAGATCGGCGGCTTGGCGCGCCAGGGCCATCTTGGCAATCACCTCTTGCGGCCCGTGCACATACCCCAGACGCAGCCCAGGAGACAGCACTTTGGAGAAGGTGC
>CALBRU010000321.1 GCA_937927695.1 uncultured Thiomonas sp.
GAGAAGGTGCGCGGCCTCTGCCAGGGCGCGGACGACTACCTGGGCAAGCCCTTCAACCCGCGCGAACTGCTGGCCCGCATCCATGCCGTGCTGCGCCGCCGCCCGCCGCAGGAAGCACCGGGCGCGCCTTCCGGCGACAACGAGGTGGTGAGCTTCGGCCCCTTCACCTTCGACCTGGGCACGCGCGTGCTGCAGAAGAACGGCGAGGAACTGCCGCTGACCACGGGCGAATTCGCCATGCTCAAGGCGCTGGTGCGCCACCCCCGCCAGCCGCTGTCGCGCGACCGCCTGGCCGAGTTGGCCCGCGGACGCGACTACGAAGCCTTCGACCGCAGCCTTGACGTCGCCATTTCACGTCTGCGCAAAATCATCGAAACCGACGCAGCGCATCCGCGCTACATCCAGACCGTATGGGGCGTGGGCTATGTCTTCGTCCCCGACAACGCCGAAGGCTGATCCTGAAGAAGGCCCTGCCCCGCCCGCCCAGACGCCGGGGCGTGGCGCGGGCTCAGTCGGCGGCTCTGTGGCTTTCTCCCTCAGTCCATTTTCCCGTATGACGCGCTGGATCAGCGCGCTGTTCGGCCGCCTGTACTGGCGCACATTTCTGCTGATCGTCTTGCTGGTCAGCGCCAGTCTGGCGACGTGGTTCCAGAGCTTTCGGCTGCTCGAACTCGGCCCCCAAGTCGAGCAGACCTCGCGGCAGATCACCAGCCTGATCGATCTCACGCGGCTGGCGCTGATTCACTCCGACCCGCAATACCGGGTTTCGTTACTCGAAGATCTGGCGAAAAAAGAAGGCATCTACATCTACCCGCGCAGTCCGGGCGATCAGTGGACGCCGATGAATCATTCCGAATTCACCCGGCGGCTTGAAGTCGCGGTAGACACGCGGCTGAACGAACATCTCGATTTTGCCGACGTCGTGAACGATCGCCCCGGTTTGTGGATCGGCTTCGTGCTCGAAGGCGACCCCTACTGGCTGCTGCTCGACCGCTCCCGGATCGATCCCTCGCTGAGTGAAACCTGGGCAAGCTGGGGGGTCATCGCCACCCTTTTGGCGCTCATCGGCGCGGCGGTCATCGCCAGCTTTGTCAACAAGCCGCTGCGCGATCTGCGGCTGGCCACGGCCCGCGTAGGCGCCGGCAATTACTCGCAGATGCTCGACGAACTGTCGGGCATGCGCGAAATTCGCGAAGTCAACCGGGGTTTCAACCGCATGGCGCGCAGCCTTCAGGAAGTCGAGGAGGAGCGCGCGCTGATGCTCGCCGGCATTTCACACGACATCCGCACGCCGCTGGCCCGGCTACGGCTGGAAGCCGAGCTGAGCGTGCCCGACGAGCAGGCGCGCGAATACATCATCGAAGACATCGAGCAGGCCGACCGCATCATCAGCAAATTTCTTGAATATGCGCGCAGCACCACGCCGAAGATCGAGACGGTGGATCTCAATGCCTTGATTGACTTTGTGCGCGATCGTTATCAAAAAGACGAGACCGTGGTACTGCACCTGCAGACTCCGCCAGTGCCGCCAGTGCGCGCCAACACCCTGGAGCTGCAACGCGTCGTGGTCAATCTGGTGGAAAACGCCAAGCGCTATGCCTTGACGCCGGGCGAAGTGCACACCGATCTCGACATCAGCCTGCAGCCGGGCATAGACAATGTGCAACTCACCGTACGCGACCACGGCCCCGGCGTCCCGGCCGATCACCTCGCCCAGCTCACCCGTCCGTTCTTTCGCGGCGACGCGGCAAGAACCTCGGCCAAAGGCACGGGCCTGGGCCTTTCCATCGTGGAAAAAACTATCACCGCCATGGGCGGGCGGCTTGAGCTGAGCAATGCCCAGCCCGGAGGTTTGCAGGTGCAGATCTGGTTGCCGCAAGC
The DNA here is from genome assembly GCA_937927695.1 of uncultured Thiomonas sp. Taxonomy (GTDB): domain Bacteria; phylum Pseudomonadota; class Gammaproteobacteria; order Burkholderiales; family Burkholderiaceae_C; genus Thiomonas. The sequence continues at coordinate 1,882 of CALBRU010000321.1, forward strand.
CAGCGCCCATACCGGCTGAGACTTCAATCCCATTTCAGATTTGAGGTGGCCGGGACATCACGATAGACACCACGGGGTATCCCGGGTTGTGCGGCAGTTTGTCACAACTTAGCCTATGAGTTGGATGGGCTGCCCTAAGTCGGCTGCCCCCAACATGGAGGAGAACTGGGATATGACGCCAGAAGAAGCGCAGCATCACCCGCTAGCCGCGGAAACCCGCACCCGCGTGAGCGTGTGCAGTCTGCAATGGAATACACCTTTTCGCTGGCTGGTCGCCGGTTGGCGCGACTTTGCCCGCTGCCCGGTTGTCGGTTTGAGCTACGGACTCATTTTCACCGTGCTGGGCTGGCTGCTGGCCTGGACGCTGGCGAGTTCGCCCGAATACACCCTGATGCTGGCCGCTGGCCTGTTGCTGGTCGGCCCCGCCCTGGCCATGGGCTTGATGGAAGCCAGCCGCCGCTGCGAGATTAATCTCAAGGCTCGGCTGAACTTCTGCATCCGCTGCTGGTGGCCTCACCGGGGCAGCGTGGCCATCTTCGCCGGGCTGCTGCTGGTTATCGAGTTGCTGTGGGGGCGTACCGCGCTGGTGGTGTTCGCCCTATTTTTCGATGCGGGCATGCCCGAAACCGGCGGCGTGCTGCGGCTATTGCTCGACCCTGCCAACGTCACATTCGTCCTGGTTTATCTGGGGGTCGCCCTGCTGTTTGGCGGGCTGGTGTTCGCCATCAGCGTGGTGTCTATCCCCATGATGCTCGACCGGCCTGTGGACGCCATCACCGCAGCGCTGACAAGCCTGCGCGTCTGCATGGAGCATCCGGTGGCAATGTTCTGCTGGGCGGCGTTGATCGGCAGCATCAGCCTGCTGGCCATGCTGCCCTTTGGCCTGGGCTGGATTATTGTGCTGCCCGTCATCGGTCATGCCAGCTGGCACGCCTACCGGGGCGTCGTCTGCCCCAGTCTGCAACAACCCGCCGTAGCCTGACCGTCAAGTCTCCAGCGAGGTCTTGAACACCTGACCGGCATGCTCACGCAGGGTATGGAACTGAATTTTGGGCGCCAGCTCCTGCATCACCCGCAATTCGCTGGCGTGCGTGAGCAAGACCG
>CALBRU010000322.1 GCA_937927695.1 uncultured Thiomonas sp.
GACTTCGTATTGGGTGTTAATCGTGACCGACAGATTGCCGTGCGCCACCGCGCAGGCGCCGAGGGTGACGTTCTGCCCCAGCACCACGGTGCCGCTGCGGGCGTCGATTACCACTTTGGCCGGCGGCGACTCGGGCGAGACGTCCAGCGCTTCGACCTGGCCGAGAAAGGCGGTGCGGTCGCCCGCGGTCAGCGGCGCATTCACTTGAATGACCCCGGCGTTGAGCGCCGTGGCCGTGCCCGCGCCGAAACGCTGGTTGATGGACTCGGCCACGCGGCTGGCGGTGCCGAAACTGGGGGAGTTGAGCGCAAGGGTGATCGGGCCGGCCTTGTCGAAGTTGTTCGCCACGGCGCGTTCGACCGTGGCGCCGTTGGCGATCATGCCAGCCGTTAAAAAGTTGACCTGGGTGCTGTTGCCTCCAGAAGCCGCGCCAAAGCCGCTCACTACCACATTGCCCTGGGCCACGGCGTAGGTCTGCCCGTCAGCGCCTTTGAGCGGGGTCATCAGCAGGGTGCCGCCGGCCAGGCTGGAAGCATTGCCCACCGCCGAGACGGTCACGTTGATCTGCTGACCGGGCTGAGAAAACGGCGGCAGGTTGGCGGTGATCATCACCGCGGCCACGTCTTTCGGTTGCAGGTTGGAGGCCACGCCGGGCGGCAGGTTGATGCCCAGGCGCTGAAACATGGAGAGCAGCGATTGCGTGGTGTAGGGCACCTGCGTGGCCTGGTCGCCGGTGCCACCGAGGCCGACCACCAGGCCGTAGCCGACGAGCTGGTTGACCCGCACACCCTGCACGCTGGTGAGGTCGCGGATGGCGGCGGCGTGAGCGGGAGCCAGCGTGGCCGCAAGCAGCGTCAGCGCCGCGGCCAGATGTACAAAAGAACGGTAAAGGCGGAGTGACATGAGAGAAGGCGCCAATCGATTCAGAACATTCAGAACGGCCACAGCGAGAGGAAAAAGCTCGCCAGCCAGGGCACCTTGGCGGCGGCGTACACATCGCCGGTGCCGCTGTATTCCACGCGGGCGTTGGCGATCTGCGTACTCAGCACGGTGTTTTGCGGGCTGACATCGGCCGCGCGCACCACACCGGCGACGCGGATGTATTCATGCCCGCCATTGAGCATGACTTCCTTCTGCCCGGAGATTTGCATATTGCCGTTGCTCATCACCTGCACCACGGTGGCTTGCAAGGTGGTGGTGAAGGTATTGCTCTGCGAAGTGGCGCCATTGCCACCGAACTTGGTGGATGAGGTCAGCCCCATCGACGGCGAGTAGCCGCCCACGGTGAAGGGCTTGCCGAAAAAGCTCGACAGCCCGGCGCTGACGCTGTCGGCCTTATTCACCGTGGTGTTGGTCGATTTGGTGGCGTTGGCGTTTTCCTGGATCAGCACGGTAATCAGATCGCCCACGCGGTGCGCCCGGCTGTCTTCGAACAGCGAGACATTGGTGCCCGGCTGCCAGATGGCGCCGTTGGGCGTGTGCGCATTCATCGACTCCGGTTCGGCCGGAATGGGCAGAGGCTTGAGCGAACCGCTGCTGAGATGCTGCGGCGCCGTGGCGCAGGCGCCCAGCAGCAGGGCGAGCGCCGCGGCCAGCAACAAGCGCAGGCGGTGAGAGTCAGAGCGCGGATCAGCCATCGCGGTCATCACAGATTGTTGTTGACGTATTGCAGCATCTGGTCAGAAGCCGTCACTGCCTTGCTGTTGACTTCGTAAGCGCGCTGGGTGGAGATCATGTCCACCAGTTCAGCCACCACATTGACGTTGGACGACTCCAGATAGCCTTGCCGCACCGAGCCCAGGCCGTTGAGCGTGGGCTGGCCGGTGTTGGGCGCGCCGCTGGAGCCGGTCTGCAGATAGAGGTTGTCGCCAACGCTCTGCAGCCCGGTGGGGTTGACGAAGCTGGCCAGTTGCAGCGCACCCACCTGCTGCGGCGCGGCCTGTCCCGGCAGGGTGACGGACACGGTGCCGTCGTTGCCGATGGTCACGCTTTGTGCGCTGGCCGGAATGGTGACCGTGGGCTGCACCAGATAGCCGTTGGCGGTGACGAGTTGCCCCTGGTTGTTGAGCTGAAAGGTGCCGTCGCGGGTGTAGGCGATGGTGCCATTGGGTTCGAGCACCTGAAAAAAGCCCTGGCCGTTGATGGCGACATCGAGCGAGTTGCCGGTCTGCGTGAGGTTGCCCTGCGTCATCAGCCGCTCGGTGGACACCGGGCGCACGCCGGTGCCCAGTTGCAGGCCGCTGGGATATTGCGTGCTCTGCGATGACTGCGCGCCCGGCTGGGTGCGGTTTTGATAGAGCAGGTCTTGAAACACGGCGCGCGAGCCTTTGAAGCCGCTGGTGTTGACGTTCGCCAGATTGTTGGCGATTACGTCCATGCGAGTCTGTTCGGCTTCGAGGCCGGTTTTTGCAACGTAGAGCGAGCGGATCATGGCGGTAGGTCTGAAGGCGTTGTGGAGGCGGGGGCGGCGTGGAGGGTCAGCTCACGTTGAGCAATTGGGTAGCGGCCTGATGGTTCTGATCGACGGTCTGCATCAGCTTGGTCTGCATTTCGAACGCGCGAGTGTTGTCGAGAATCTGGATCATGGCCTGCACCGGGTTGACATTGCTGCCTTCAAGCGCGCCCACGGCCAACTGCACATTGCCGTCGGCTGGCGCCGAGCCCTGGGTGTCGCGGAACAGGCCGTCGGCGCCGCGCTGCATCTGCGCGGGCGGCGGGTTGACGAGCTGAATGCGGTTGATCACGACCAGCGCGTTGGGCTGGCTGCCCACCGGCACGCCGGAGATGGTGCCGTCGGCGCCGATCTGCACCGATTCCAGCGGCGGCAGCGAAATCGGCGCGCCGCCCTGGCCCAACACCGGGCGGCCATCGCTGGTGGACAGAATGCCGCTCGCCGAAACCTGCAAATCGCCGTTGCGGGTGTAGGCGGTGTCGCCGTTCGTGGCCTGCACCGCAATCCAGCCCGGGCCGCGGATGGCCACGTCGAGGTTGCGCCCGGTATGGTTGATCGGCCCTTCCTGCAGGTTCGCGCTGTTGCCTTGCACCGCGGTGTAGGCGCTGGTGGGCAGGGCGTTGCCATAGACCGGCAAGGCGCGAAACTGCGCCTGCTCGCCACGGTAGCCGGTGGTGTTGACGTTGGCGAGATTGTTGGTCGTCACCGCCTGCTGGCGCAGGACGGCGCGGGCGCCGGTGGCGGCAATCCACAAGGTATCCATGATTGAGGCGATCTGTTTTATTACAGGCTAAGCAAAGTCTGGACCACCTGGTTCTGCGTCTTGATGGTCTGTGCATTGGCCTGATAAGCCTGCTGCGCGACGATCAGATTGACCAGTTGTGACGACAAATCGACGTTGGACTGTTCCACTGCGCTGGACTGCAGCACGCCCAGCCCGCCGCCGCCTGGCTGCCCGGTGAGCGGTTGGCCCGAGGCGTAGGTGGGCACGAAGTAATTGTTGCCCAGGCGCTGCAGGCCCTGCGGCGCCTTGAAGTTGGTGAGGGTGATGAGCCCGAGCTTGGCCGATTGGCCGTTGGTGTAGCGGCCGAACACCACACCGCTGGGATCGACCGACAGATTGCTGAGCTGACCGACCGACGAACCATCGGTGGTGAGCGAGTTCACCACCGAGGTGGCGTTGTAATTGGTCGAGCCGGCGAAGTTGAGGGTGATGTTGGAAGGTGAGGCGCCGTCTGCCCAGGTGAGGCCGGAGGCCGTCAGCGTGGCCGTGCCGCTGATCGCTCCGGTGGGGGTGAACTGGATGGTGGAGGGGCCGCCGCTGGTGATGCCGCCGGCGGCCGTGGTGCCGTCCACCGAGTAATACACATTCCAAGCCTGTCCGCTGGCCGTGGCGCTGCCGGAAGGCAGTGCGTAGTAGGTGGTCAGCAGATGCGAGGTGCCCAAGCTGTCGTACATCGTGCTGGTGGTCGAGTAGTTGTAGCTGGTGGGGTCGCTGGTGCTGAAAGCGGTGCCGCTGGGGATCGGCGTGACCGAGGCATTGAGATTAAGCCCCAGCGTGCCGCTGGTTGTGGCCTTAGGCGCCAGAGTGGTGGTGATCTGCAGCGGGCCGGAGCCGCCGGTGAGCACCCCGCTGACCGCGGGCGTGCCGATGAGCTGGCCGCCCGCAGCATCGACGATGTAGCCGTTTTGGTCGAGCTGGAACTGGCCGTTGCGGCCATACACCGTGGCGCCGTTGTAGTTGAACTGGAAAAAGCCGCTGCCGTTGATGGCCACATCGAGCGGGTTGCTCGTGGATTGGATATTGCCCTGCGAGAACTGTTGCGCCACCGTGGCTACCGAGGTGCCGATGCCCACCTGTCCATACTGCGGCGAGTTGCCGGCGATGGCCGCGGCGTAGCTGTCGGCGAACTGGGCATTCGAGCTCTTGAAGCCCACCGTGTTGGCGTTGGCGATGTTGTTGCCCATCACCTGCAGGTCGGTGGAGGCGGCTTGCAGGCCGGACAGGGCGGTTTGGAAGGTGCTCATGGAATCCCCCGAAAAATGGTGTGGTCTGAATGCGGTGTGGTGTTGGGTGCTTCGGGCAAACGCGGCGGGAAAACGCGGCTGTCTTACGCAGGCGACTACATCACGCCCACGATGCTCGACAGAGGCACGGTGCTGCTCTGCCCCTCCATCTGGAGGGCGGGGCCATTGCTGCCGTTGAGATAGACCGACTGCACCTTGCCCGTACCGAAAGGCACGGCCGCAACCGGCTGGCCGGCGCCGTCCGTGGCGCTGACGTTGAAGGTGTAGTTGCCCGCAGGGGCCTGCTGGCCGCCGCTGGTCGATCCATTCCAGTTGAAGGTTTGCACGCCGGTGGGCAGGGCGCCGAGTTGCAGGGTGTCGATGGTCTGACCCGTGCTGTTGAGCACCTGCACCTGCACGTTCTGCGCGGCAGAAGCCAGGGTGAAGCCACCCGCTGTGCCGCCGCTGGCGGGCAGGTTGATGCTGTTGTTGTCGAACACCACGGTCTGCCCCACCAGATTGGCGGCCTGCAGCCCTTGCGTCTGCGCGAGTTGGGCGGTGAGGGTGGCCATCGATTGCTGCATGCTCTGAATGCCGCTGGCCGTGCTGAACTGCGCGAGCTGCGCCGACAGGTCGGTGTTGCTCATCGGGTTCATCGGGTCCTGGTTGGTGAGCTGAGTCACCAGCAGGGTGTAGAAGGTGTTAACGTTGTTCAGTCCGCTCAGGCCGCTGGCGGCGCTGCCCGAGGTGCCGCTGCTGCTGCTCGTCTGCAGCGAGGACAGGAAGGAATTGGAGCTGATGGGAGAGGTGCTCATGGCGGGAATCTTTCAATCAAAAAGCGTCATTGACCCAGCGTGAGGGTTTTCAACAGCAAATTTTTGGTGGTGGTCATCACGTTCACGTCAGCCTGGTAGGCGCGCGAGGCGGAAATCATGTTGACCATCTCGTCCACCGGATTGACGTTGGGATAGCTCACATAGCCGTCTTTGTTGGCCAGCGGGTTGCCGGGGTCGTAAACGAGCTTGAGCGGGCCGGGTTTTTCCACCACGCCAGCTACTTGCACGCCGTTCACCCCGGCGGGAACGCCGGGGCCGGACAGCGGTTGCGCGGCAAATACCACTTCGCGGGCGCGGTAGGGCTGGCCGTTGGAGCTGACGGCGGAGTTGGCATTGGCCAGATTGCTGGCCACCACGTTGAGGCGGTAGCTTTCAGCCGTCAGGCCGGAATTGGCCACATCGAGAGCGGAGAACAGAGACATGGTGAATGCGCCGCTTAGTTGCCGGTAATGGCGGAGGTCAGGGTTTTGATCTTGCCGGTGAGAAAGGTGAGATCGGCTTCGTACTGAATGCTGTTTTTCTGGAACGCGGCCTGCTCGCGGTTCATGTCCACCGAGTTGCCGTTCAGGCTCACGTTATTGCCGACCTGGTAGGCGACGAAATTCGATCCGGCCGGGGCGACGTTGCCAGCGAGTTGTCTGGCGTTCTCGGTCTTGAGAGGCAGACCGCCGGTTTGCTGCCCTGATAAGGCGGCTTTGAACGCAGCAGAAAAATCGACATCCACCGCCTTGTAGCCCGGCGTGTTCGCATTGGCGATATTGGCCGAGAGCAACTGCTGCCGCTGCGCGCGCAGGTTCAGCGCGGTTTGCAGCGGGGCGAATTCACGGTCGAGGGCGGAAGTCATGGGCATGGATCGGGTAGTGAGTGGCGCTTTAACTGCAGATTCCATGCCAGGCACGACTAGCCGGGAACTGCGGGGGCGGGCGTCGCAAGCGGCAAATGGCAAAGGAGAAAGCGGCAAGACCTTGCCGCTCTACAGGTCTGGACGGCAAGCGATGGGCGTCTTACTGAGGGTTCCGGCTGGTACAGACTTTGCGTCAGGACAAAGGCAAACCCACTACAGGCAAACCCACTACCCGGCGTCACCCTGCTCCATGCTCATCCGTCTCTATTTGTTCTCTGGCCTGCGTCTGCTCGCGCTCGCGTGGGTCGTCAATGCCAGCCTGGGCGTAGCGGCATTCGCTTGGGCTGTGCCCGCAGCTGAGAGCCCAGCCACCATCCGTGCGGCGGTGGAGGCGTTTGTTCGGGCGGGGCTGCCCCCAGGCGGGGAAAAGGTGAAGATCGATGTTCAGGGGCCAGCGCCGGGACTGCGCTTTCCGCAGTGCGCCGATCTGCACACGGCCTATTTCGGCAACGCCAACCCCTACGGCGCGCAAACCGTGGAAGTGCGCTGCACCGCGCCCTCGGTCTGGTCGCTCTACCTGCCGGTGCGGGTGGACCGGCCGCAAGGGGTGGTGGTCGTAGCGCGCGCACTGCAGGCCGGGCATGTGCTCACTGCGGCCGATCTCACCACGGTCGAGCGCGACGCCGCCCGGCTGCCCCCCGGCGCGGTGACCGACGCGCAGGCGCTGGTCGGGCAGGTGCTGCGCTACAGCGTGGCGGCGGGGCAGCCGCTGGTGCAGAGCATGCTCACCGGCCCGCAACTCGTTCACTACGGCCAGTCCGTCAGCCTGATCGCTCAGGGCATGGGGGTGCGTCTGGTGGCGCTGGGGCAGGCGATGGCGGACGGCCGCGTGGGGCAATCGGTGCTGGTGCGCAATGTGCAGTCGGGCCGGGTGGTCAGCGGCATTGTGGACGCGCAAGGGCAAGTCGTCGTACCGCTGCAGTAACCGACTATCGCCAGCGTCAAAAAACCGTCTTCCGGTGGAGGCAACCCGCAGAACGGGCTGATTGCGCCTACTGAAGTGCGGAGTGACTCCGAAAAGAAGTCATTTATCGTCTCGAAAGGCAGGTAATCGACTGGCACCGGGTTTGCTAAGAAGGAATCACCCTTTGATGGAGATTCCCATGCGTGCCCTTGCTTTGTTACCCAGCGCCGAACCCAAACAGCCGTCCACGCCGACGTTGAGTGTGCTCGAAGGCGGCCTGATCGAAGCGCATCCTGTTGAGCCCGAGATGGGCCCGGCGGCTGAGACTTCGGCCCTGAGACTGGCGCGGCAGATCTACGCCGCGTGGTTTCAGCGCTGCCTGCGTCAGGGGGGCTATCGCAAAAACCCCGGCGCTGTGGCCGCGTTGCCGCGAGCGGCCATCGAACACCAGCTTGACCGGGCCATCGACCGCAGTGGACCAGATGCCGCCGAGTTGCTGCCGCTGCATGATGCGCAGCAGCAGCGTCTGGCTGAGCTTGGCGTCTTGATCAGCACCTTGGCCGCTTCGGACAAGCAGCACGCCCGGGCGGTGCAAACCTGGGATCGGCTGATCGACCTCGGTCTCGACACCCTGCAGGGCTTTGCCGATCTGGAAGTGGTGTTCGCCGCCCGGCGTGCGGCGCAAGACCCGCTGACCGGTCTGCCGGGCCGCGCCGCGCTGCAGCAGCGCCTGCTGGGCGAACAGTCGCTGGTGCTGCGTCAGGGCCGCATGTGCTCGGTCGTCATGCTCGACATCGACCACTTCAAGAGCGTCAACGACCAACACGGACATCAGGCGGGCGACCGCGTGCTCGCCGCATTCGCCCGCCTGCTGCGCGGCGCGCTGCGTCCCTACGACGGCGTCTATCGCTACGGCGGGGAGGAGTTCGTCCTGGTGCTGCCCGGCGCCACCGCCGCGCAGGCGGGGAGAATCATCGACCGCATGCGGCAGACCATCGCGCAGCGTCCGCTGGTGCAGACCCAGACCGGCGGCCTGCACATCAGCTTCTCCGCTGGCGTGGCCGCGCTGAACGAGCGCGCCATTGCGCAAACGCTGCGCTGCGCGGATGCGGCGCTGTACCGCGCCAAGGCCGAAGGGCGCGATCAGGTGCGCCTCGAACGCGGCCATTGCGCATGAGATCGTCGCTAAGGTCGCCATTCGCAACCGGGTGCGCCGTGCCTCCTTCGTGGAGATGGGCCCGGCGTTGAGCGTCACCATGTCCGCGTCTGCCCCCCGTCCCCGTTCGCCCAGCGGCCTGCGCCAAGCCAGCGCGCAGGAGTTGCTGGCGGCTTTTCGTGTGGATGCGGAGGAATTTTTGCGACTGTTCATCGCCGGCCTGCAAACGCAGCCCACGCGCGAGGACACGCTGCAGTCGCTGGGCAACGCCGCTGAGGCCCTGCGCGGCATTCGCATCGGCGCCGACTTTCTGCAGCTTCGAGCCGTCAGTGCGCTTTGCCGCCGGGGCGAACAGGATCTGCTGCAACAACTGCCCTTGGTCGCATCCGGCGCTGCGCTGCAATGGGAAACCTTGCAGGAGGTGATCGACGGCTTGCGCGAGCACTTGTTGCCGGAGCAGGCCGAGCCGACAGCAGCGCCCGCGACTTCCGAGCCGCCCCCGCTGCAGCCGCTAGCAGAGCCAGAGCCAGAGCCAGAGCCAGAGCC
>CALBRU010000323.1 GCA_937927695.1 uncultured Thiomonas sp.
GACCACCGAGATCTACACTCTTTCCCTACACGACGCTCTTCCGATCTCGAGGTGTGCGGGCTGGCAATCAGGCCCATGTCTTCGAGATCGGCCATGACGTTGCGGATGGTGGCCGCGGACAACTCCAGCCCCGAAGCGCGCGACAGGGTGCGCGAACCCACCGGCTGACCATCGGCGATGTAGTGTTCGATCAGGGTTTTGAGCAGCAGTCGGGCGCGTTCGTCCATGCGCAAATTTTAGGCCGCAGACGGCGCGCGGGCGCTGGGAGCCTGTCGGGCTTGGGGCGTGGAAGGCGAAAAAGGGCGGTGGGGATGCCATGGGGCGGCGGATTTGCAGCCCCATAGCCGAAGCTATGGGGCAAAAAGCCGCTGCCGCAGGGCGCCGCACCGCCCTTTTGCAGCCCGCGATCCTCAAGTCCGACAGGCTCCTGGCGCTACGCTGGACTTGCGCCTGTGCTGTAATTTGCCGTCAAGGCGGTGTTCTCCGCCGTGCCTCAACTTTGAACCCCATGCCCCGTACCGTGTTCCAGCAGGTCTTGCTGATCGGCAAGTATCAGGCGCCGCAGGCGCAGCGCAAACTTGGCGAGATTGCCGCGCGGCTGAGCCGGGCCGGAGTGGAGGTCTGGGTGGGCGAGCTCACCGCGCAGCACACCGAGCTGCCTTACCCGGTGCTGCGCAGCAGCGAGCTGGCCGAGCGCACCGCGCAGGGCGGCTGGGTGGCGGTGGTGCTGGGCGGCGACGGCACCATGCTGGGCGCGGCGCGCAGGCTCGCTCCGCTGAATGTGCCGCTGGTGGGCATCAACGCCGGGCGGCTGGGCTTCATGACCGATATCGCCGACAGCGAGTGGGAGCCTGCGATCGACGGACTGATGGCGGGCGACTTCGAGCGCGAGGAGCGCGCCATGCTCAGCGGCGCGGTGGAGCGCGCGGGGCAGACCATTTTCAGCGCCATTGCGGTGAATGATGTGGTGGTCAACCGCAACGGCGCGTCGGGGCTGGTGGAACTGAAGGTGGAGGTGGACGGGCGCTTCATGTATGTGCAGCGCGCGGATGGACTGATCGTCGCCACGCCCACCGGCTCCACGGCCTATGCGCTGTCGGCCTACGGGCCCATTCTGTACCCCAGCGTGGACGGTGTGGTGCTGGTGCCGATTGCGCCGCATACCCTGTCGAATCGCCCCATCGTGCTGCCGGGCGGTGCCGATATCGTGATCGAGGTCGTCACGCCGCGCGATGTGAGCGTGAACTTCGACATGCAGAGCTATGCCGAGCTGATCGGCGGCGATCGCATCCGCATCGCGCAGGCGCCGCATCGCTGCGTATTTCTTCACCCGCCGGGCTGGAGCTATTTCTCCACCCTGCGCCGCAAACTTCATTGGCATGAAGTGCCTGATGACTGAACCCCACTGAGCCATGCTGCTGCATCTGCATTTGCGCGACTTTGTCATCGTTCCCGAGCTCGATATCGATCTGGCGGGGGGCTTCACTGTGCTCACCGGAGAAACCGGCGCGGGCAAATCCATCCTGATCGACGCGCTCAAGCTGGCGCTGGGCGAGCGCGCCGACAGCAGTGTGGTGCGCGCGGGGGCGCAGCGCGCAGAGATCAGCGCCGAGTTCAGCTTGAGCCCGCCGCTGGCCGCGTGGCTGGACAAGCAGGGATTCGCCGCCGAGGCCGACACGCTGCTGCTGCGCCGCGTGATCGACGCGCAGGGCAAGTCGCGCGGTTTTCTCAACGGCAGCCCGGCCACCGCCGCGCAACTAAAGGCAGCGGGGGAATGGCTGGTGGACATTCATGGCCAGCACGCCTATCAGGGGCTGGTGCGGCGTGAAGTCGTCACCCACCTGCTCGACGGCTACGCCGGGGCGCAAGACGAAGCCCGGGCCGTCGCGCTCGCCTGGGCTCAGTGGCGCGATGCCGATGCGGCCTTGCAGCAGGCCAGGAGCGACGTCGGCGCGTTGACCGAAGAGCGCGAGCGCCTGCAGTGGCAGTGCGAGGAACTCGATCGTCTGCGCCCTGCCGAGGGCGAGTGGGCCACGCTGGAGAGCGAACACAAGCGACTGGCGCATGTCAGCAGTCTGCTCGAAGACTTCGCTCTGGCGCAGAGTGCGCTTGACGGCGAGGACGTGAGTACGCTTTCTTTGCTGGCGCAGGCGCAGCAGGCGCTGGAGCGGGCGGCGCAGGTCGATGCCGGGCTGCAGCCGCTGGTGCAGCAGATCGACGCGGCACAAACCAGCCTGAGCGACCTCAGCCACGAACTGCGCCGTCTGGCCGAGCGCACCGAGGCCGACCCGCAGCGACTGGCCGAACTCGACGCTCGGCTCTCGGGCTGGATGAATCTCGCACGCAAGCATCGCGTGGCGGCGGCCGACCTGCCGCAAATCCATCACGCCCAGCGCGACAAACTCCAGCTGCTCGACCGCAGTATCGACCTGCCCGCGCTGGAAAGCGCCGAACAGGCCGCGCAGGCCGCGCTGCAGAAGGCGGCGGCCAAGCTCAGCGCCAAGCGCCGCAAGGCCGCGCAGCAACTGGCCAAGGCGGTGCAGGCGGCCATGCAGGAACTGGGCATGCCCGGCGGACGGTTCGATGTGGCGCTCACCCCGCTCGATGTCGTGGGCGCGCGCGGGGCGGAGGCGGTGGAACTGCAGGTGGCGGCGCATCCCGGCGCGGAACTGCGGGCGCTGGGCAAGGTGGCCAGCGGCGGCGAGCTGTCGCGCATTGCCCTGGCCGTCGCCGTGACTACCAGCGCCCTGCAAGACACCGAAACCCTGATTTTCGACGAGGTGGACGCAGGCATTGGCGGCGCCGTGGCGCAGACTGTGGGACGGCTGCTGCGCCGCCTGGGGCGCGACCGGCAGGTGCTGGCCGTCACCCATCTGGCGCAGGTGGCCGCTTGCGCGCAGCAGCATTTCGCGGTGCGCAAGCACAGCACCGACGGGCAGACCGCCAGCCTGCTCGACGCGCTCGATCTGTCACAACGGCGCAGCGAGATCGCCCGTATGCTGGGCGGCAACGCGCAGTCGAGCGCCGCACTGGAACATGCCAGCGAGCTGCTCTCGGCTTGCGAAACCCCGTCCCAGGAAACCCGATGAGCCTGTCTGAAACCGCTGCTGTCCCAACGCCTGCCGATGCGCGATCGACCCACCAGCTCGTGCTGATTTCCGGGCTGTCCGGCTCGGGCAAGTCGGTGGCGCTGACCGCGCTGGAAGACTCCGGCTATTACTGCGTGGACAACCTGCCGCCGCAACTCATCACCCCGCTGGTCGAACAGACCCGCGCTTCGGGGCAAAAGCGCGTGGCCGTCGCGGTGGACGCGCGCAGCGCCGAGTCGCTGGCCGACGTGCCGGGGCTGCTCGAAAACCTGCGCGCCTGCTGCGAGGTGCATGCCATCTATCTCGATTGCGCCACCGACACACTGGTGCAACGGTTTTCGGAAACCCGCCGCCGCCACCCGCTCACCAGCCGCGTGACCGCGCAGCAGATCGGCAACCCTGCTGCCGCCCGCGGCGAGGGCTACGCCAACGCGCTGATCGAGTCCATCGAGCTCGAACGCGAACTGCTGCGCCCGGTGGCCGAAATCGGCCTGCACATCGATACCAGCCAGATGAAGGCGGCGCAGTTGCGCGACTGGATCAAGCAGACCGTGCGGGTGCAGGCCAGCCAGATGGTGGTGCTGTTCGAGTCGTTCGCGTTCAAGCGCGGCGTGCCGCTCGACGCCGACTATGTGTTCGACGTGCGCATGCTGCCCAACCCGCATTACGACCCGGTGCTGCGGCCCCTGACCGGACGCGACGCCCCCGTGGCCGAATTTCTGCTGCGCCAGCCCGAGGTGCTGCAGATGCAGGCCGACATCAGCGGGTTTTTGCAGCGCTGGCTGCCCAAGCTGGCCGCCGATCACCGCAGCTATGTCGGCGTGGCCATCGGCTGTACCGGCGGGCAGCATCGCTCGGTGTACTTGAGCGAACAACTCAGCCGCGCGTTCGCCAGCCAGTACACCGTACTGCTGCGTCACCGCGAGTTGGGCGCGACGGGGGCGAGCGAGCAGTGACCCGCGTCCGCGGCCGGGCCGTTGCCTAGCGCGAGGGGAGGCGGTTCGGCAAACCGGTCGTGCGGCGTGCTCACGCGCCAGTCCAGCACCAGCAGCACGACCACGGCTGCCCAGAACAGGGCGATCAGCCAGGGGAATTTTCGGTGCATCGTTCGCATTTTCAATCCGCCATGCCCAGACGATGGCGCACGCGCACGCCCACCAGGCTGCCCGCGAACGCGCAGGCGAACCACACCCAGCCGTGCAGGCTGCCGGTGGCGATGCCTGAGAAATACGCCCCGACATTGCAGCCGAAGGCCAGCCGCGAGCTATAGCCCAGCAGCAAGCCGGCAAAAACTGACGTCAACCATTGCCGTGCGGGCAGGCTCACCGCTGGGCTGGCTTTTCCGAGCCTGCTGGCCGCGATGAGCGCGCCCAGCAGCAAACCCAGATCGGTGACGCTGGTGTTATCGGCCAATACCGTGGCGTGCAACTGGGCCTGCTGGGCCGGTAGGCCCCAAAAGGCGTTGTGGCTGAGATCGAAGCCCAGCGCCTGTACGATCTTGGCGCCCCACAGTCCCAGGCCGTACACAATGCCCCACGGCTGCCCGGCAACCACCAGATTGGCGGCCGCCAGCAGTCCCAAACCGATGGCGGCCCACCACACCGCAGGCCCGCGCCAGCGCGAAGGCTGCGTGCCTCGAAACTTCCACAACAGCGCGGCCAGCAGGGCGAGGGCCGCAAGCTGGACGATCAGCGTTTCGGCGGCCCCGAGGCGGTGCACCAGATTGACCGGCGGCAGCGCGCCTAGCGATAGCCAGGTTGGAAGCTGCGCCGCGCCGAGAAAGCTGCCGAACACGAAGGCGGGCAGCACGGCAAGGCTTACCGGATGGCCAAGACCCGCCTTGTACAAAGTGCCCGAGCCGCAGCCATCGGCGACCTGCATGGCGGCGCCGAACACGAAAGCGCCAACCAGCAGACTGATGGAAAGCGGCCCGTCGGCGCCCTGCAGCACGGGCTGTGCGGCCAGCAGCGGCACGCTGATGAGCATGGCCACCGCGATGCCGACAAACTGCGCCCAAAGCCCTATGGGGTCGCGGCGGGTGATCCACATCCTCCAGCCGGTGGTGAAGCCGAAGGCCGCAGCCGCGAGCAGCACGCCATAGCCCAGACCGATCAGCCACAGCAGACCCTGTCGCCAGCCGACCAGCCAGGTGATGGCGGCAAACCCGGCCAGACCGCCGAGCATCAACAGGCCGCTGCCAAGGCGGCGTTGTCCTGGGCGTGTCGTCACCGCCGCGGCGGTGTGAAGCGTCGAATTCAGAGTGCTTGCCATGTCTGTTCCAGTTGCTGCCGGAGTTGCTGCCAGCGGGTGGGGACATGCGCCATGGGGGCGTCGGCGCGCGACCAGTCCACCATTGAGCCGGGGTAGAGCGCCACATGCGGGCGGTGCAGCACTTCGGACAGCACGAACCAATTGGTCGCGGCCCAGTGGCCGGTATTGCAGAACGAGACGATCTGCACGGCGCCGGGCTGCTGTGGCAACTGAGCAGCGATTCGCTGCAGCGTGGACACAGCGGGCAGGGCGCCGCTGCCCGGCTCAAACCAGCGCAGATTGTCGAAGTCCAGCGCGCCGGGCAGGGTGCCGGGGCGACTTGCGGCAGGGGCTTTTTCGCGGCCCAGATAAAAAGCACGAGGGCGCGCATCCAGCAGCAGCGTGCGGGGGTGGCCGAGATCGTGCGCCACCTCGGGCCGGGTGGCGAGCAGGGCGTCGTCGAGTTGCGGGGTGAACGCGCTGGGCGTCGGTGTGGGCGTGGGCTGGCGGGTGAGTGGCAGCGCGGCGGCCTGCCAGGCGGTCATGCCGCCGTTGAGAATGGCGAGATGCTTCAGTCCCAGCCATTTGAGCGTCCAGTACACGCGGGCGGGAGCACCGAAATCGCTGGCATCATCCCCGGTGGCGACGAGCACCACGGGTGTTTCGGCGCTCAGGCCCAGTCGCCGGATGAGGGCGGTGAACCGAGGCAGCGGCAGGAGCTGGCCCGGATTGCTGGAGGGGCCACGCCAGTCGGCATAGGGCGCGGCAAGTGCTCCGGGAATGTGCGCCAAGTCGGCTGCTGCCGCATCATCGCGAAGGTCGATGATGCGCACCTGCGCGTGCTGCGCCGCCAGGGCTTGCGCCGAAATCAACGGGCCGAAAGCCTGTGCCTTGCTCGGTGCCGTATTCGGCGCGGCGGGCGCGGCGTTGACGCCTTGTTGCAAGGCCCAGGCGGCGAGCAGCCAAGCCAGGGCGCAGAGGCGGCATAGGCGCGACCAGCCGGAGCGGCGGGAAGGGGGCAGAGAAGACGGGGCGGGAGGCGGTGTGTTCATGCCCGGCATTCTGGAAGTCCGCGGGCGAAAACGGAAATACAGAGTGGTCATACCGATCCAACCGCAAGGCATATGCGGGCAACGGGGCGTCAAGAAGGGGGGCTCGGAGTGCTAATCTATGCCTCCCATATTCATCGCAGGATGGACTCTCTCATGCACGCTAGAAGCCATCCACACCCGCGCACGCTTTCGGTGCCGGGAGGCTGTCATGGCTGATCCCACTCCGGCGGATCGTCCCAGCGCGGAGTGGATCGACCAGTTACCCGCCGGTGTGGCCATGCTGGCGGGCGATGTCGTGCGCTACGCCAACCCGGCTGCGCTGCGCTTGTTTCAGGCCCGGGAGCCGTCCGACGTCATCGGGCGCGGGGTGGGCGCTTTCATTCATCCGCTCGACTTGCACCGTGCGCTATCGCGGCTGCGTCATGCCGAGGGCGGGGGTATCAACCCGGTGACCGAAATCCGCGCCCATACCTGCGGCGGACAGCCGCTGATGCTGGCCATGAGCAGCGCCACCTTGGTCGTCGAGGGCCAGACGACGGTGCTGGCGACTTTTCTCGACATGACCGAACGCGCCGCGATGGAGCAGCGCCTGCGCCAGACCGACGAAGACTTTCAGCGCATGATGAACACCATGCAGGACGTGTTCTACCGCACCGATGCGCAGGGCATCACCCGTTACGTCTGCCCGGCGGTGAAGAACGTGCTGGGCTACACCGCCGAGGAAATCATCGGTCTGCCCGCTGCGGCGTTCTATCCCGATCTGTCGGAGCGCGACGCCCTGGTGGCGGAGATCAGAAAGCACGGCGCGGTGCATGATTTTCCGGGCCGCATGCGGCGCAAGGACGGGGTGATCATCGACATTTCCATCAGCACCCAGGCCTTGCGCGACGAGCAGGGCAACTACGCCGGGGTCGAAGGCATCTGGCGCGACATCACCGAGCGCAAGGCGCTGGAGCGTCGGCTCGAACATCTGGCGACCTTCGACGGACTGACCGGCATATACAACCGCTCCAGCATTCTGGGCATTCTGGAGCGGTTGTTGCAGCGCAAGGCGCCGCTGTCGGTGCTGTTGCTCGATCTCGACTATTTCAAGCGCATCAACGATGGCTTCGGCCATGCCGCGGGCGACCGGGTGCTGTGTCGCTTCGTCCAGATCATCGAGGGTGAAAAGCGCAGCCGCGACTTTTTCGGACGGCTGGGCGGCGAGGAGTTTTTGTTGATTCTCGACGGCGCGGACGAGGCCGAGGCGGGGCAGATCGCCGAGCGCCTGCGCGCAGCGGTCAGCGCCGAGGCCATCGCCTTGGCCGAGGGCGAGGCGGTGGCGCTCACCGTCAGCATCGGCATGACCCAGTCGCACCCAGGCGATCAGCGTACCGCCGATGTGCTGGTGCGCGCCGACCGGGCGCTCTACCGCGCCAAGCAGATGGGGCGCAATCAGGTTTGCGCGTAGATCAATATTCGTTCTTCACCCCACCGGCCAGGGCGACAAAGGCCCGAGCGGCGACGGCCACGAACGGCCGCAGCCACCACGGCGCCCGCGTGCGCAGACGGTCGGGCGTGTTGATCGGCAGCGACTGCACGACCTGACTTTCGATATGCGCGCCCAGTTCCAGCGCGAAAGCGCGGTCGAGCACGGCGAGATTGGCTTCGAGATTGACCAGCAGCGACAGCGGGTCGATGTTGGAGCTGCCGACCGTGGCCCAGTCCGCATCGACCACGGCGACCTTGGCGTGCAGGTAGGCGGGGGTGTATTCATAGATATGCACCCCGGCGCGCAGCATTTCGCCGTAGAGCGCGCGCGCCGCCCACGCTGCCATGCGGTAATCAATACGGCCTTGCAGCAGCAGCTCGACGCGCACGCCGCGTGCCGCCGCATTTTTCAGCGCCTGGCGAAATTCCAGCCCCGGATAGAAGTAAGGGCTGACGATGAGCACGCGGTCGCGCGCGCGGTTGATGGCGCGGATGTAGCTGTGCTCGATGGCGCGGCGCTGCGAGAAGTTGTCGCGCACCACCAGCGCGGCCAGGCTTTGCGCGAGGGTCTGCGGGGTGGGGCGGGGGGCGGGTGTGCGGGGCGCGGTCGCCGTGGCGCCGGGCGGCAGCGGCGCGCCGTCTTCGTCGGCCACAGGCATATCGCTGCCCCAGTCCAGCAGTTCTTGCCAGTAGGCGCGGCGGTTAGGCGAAGTGTCGAATACCCCGGGGCCGGGCAGTTTGCGCAGGCGGCGCTGCAGGCTGCCGGTGAGCACGGTGCGCAGCCATAGCCGCTGCATCACCCACTGCGTCTGGCGCGCGAGATGGCCGTGGTATTGCACCGCATAGTCGAGCCGGGGCTGCGCGCTCCAGCCGTGGTGAATATCGAGCCGGTCGTCGATGATGTTGATGCCGCCGATGAAGGCGGTGTGCGCATCGACCACGCACAGCTTGCGG
>CALBRU010000324.1 GCA_937927695.1 uncultured Thiomonas sp.
AGAACATGGCAAGGGCTTTGCGGTGGTGGCCGCCGAGGTGCGCAAGCTGGCCGAGAAAAGTCAATCCGCAGCCAAGGAAATCGGCGATCTGGCCTCCACAACGGTCAAGCATGCCGATCACGCCACTCATCTGATTTCTGAATTGGTCACTCTGAAGACGAAGAACTACGGTCTGGCCCAGGAAATCTCCGCAGCGACCACGGAGCAGGCCACCGGCATGCAGCAGATCAATCAGGCCGTCGCCCAGCTCTCGGCTGTCACTCAACAGAACGCTTCGGCTTCGGAACAACTCGCGGCGACTGCCGAAGAAATGAATGCGCAGGCCAGCGGTCTGCAAGACCTCATCAGCCAGTTCAAAACCGACGCCCAAGCTACCCAAGCCGTGACCCAGCCGCGCACACCGACTGCACCCGCGCACCGCGCAGCTACCACGCCGCGCCCAGCCCTGGCTGCGGCCGGAGCGGGCGACTTCGTCAAATTCTGATCACCCTATTCTCCAAGGAGCCCCATATGACGACCGCCATCACGCATCCGTCTTCCACCCATGCCCTGCAACTGGCGGGCAACGCCCAGCCCAGCAACGGCCAGTACCTGACCTTCACCTTGCAGAACGAGATCTATGGTCTGGACATTCTGCGGGTGCGGGAAATTCTGGAATACACCCGGCCCACCACCGTGCCGATGATGCCGGCCTTCGTGCACGGCGTGATCAACCTGCGCGGCAACGTGGTGCCGGTGATCGATCTGGCGCAGCGCTTCGGTCGCGCGCCCACCGCCTTGCAGGCACGCACCTGCATTGTCATCATCGAAATCGACGGTGAAGACGGGCCGCTGGCCATTGGCGTGCTGGTCGATGCGGTCAACGCCGTGCTCGACATGGAAGCCGGGCAGATCGAACCGGCGCCGAGCTTCGGCACCGGGCTCAAACAAGAGTTCATCCGCGGCATGGCGCGCACGGAAGCGGGCTTCATCATCCTGCTCGACGTGGGCCGCGTGTTGTCGGTCGAAGACATGGCGGGTCTGGCCAGCGCCGCGCAAATGGCCGCCTGATTTTTTTTAACCGATTTTTCTCCCCTCCTTTCATCGACCAGAGCACGCCATGACCCTCGCTTTGCATCAACGTCTTCAGTTCCGCATCCTTGCGCCGATCGCCTTGCTGGTGATCGTCGTGGTCGCCACCGGCTCATTCCTGATGGTGCGCAACGTGCAACACAACGTCGGCGTGGAGATTCAACGTGAATCGCAGCAGCAGATGGGCGAAATCGTGCGCACGCTCGACATCACCAAGAACCTGCTCAACGAGCAGGTGCATGGCTCCATGCGCCTGCTGACCGAGCGTGGCGCGCAACTCGGCGCGCCTTCGTTGGGCGCGCCAGTGGAGCTGGGCGGAAAAATGCTGCCCGATCTGCAGTTTGGCAAGACCAGCGAAGTCAACCAGTTCGGCCTGGTGGACGGCGTAACCAAGCTGTTTGGCGGCACCGCCACCCTGTTCGTGCGCAGCGGTGACGAGTTTGTGCGCGTGAGCACCAATGTCAAAAAGCCGGACGGCACCCGCGCCATCGGCACCCTGCTCGATCCCAAAGGCAAGGTGATTGCCGACATCCGCGATGGCAAAGCGTTTTATGGCGTGGTGCAGATTCTGGGCAATCCCTACATCACCGGCTATGAGCCCATGCGCGACGCCAGCGGAAAAATCATCGGCATCTGGTACGTGGGCTACAAGGCGCAGATCGACGCCATCAAAAACGAAGTCAGCAAGCTGCAACTGCTGTATGGCGGCAATCTGGACGTGACCGACAAGTCCGGCAAAGTGATTTTCGCCACGGCCAATATGCCAGCCCAGATCAACCCGGACGACTGGATCACGTCATCAAAAGCCATACCCGGTTGGGGCTTCACCGTCACCACCCGTTACGCGAAATCCATCGTTGCCAGCCACACCTGGGAGCAGGTTCTGCCCATCCTGACGGGTGGGTCGATCATGGTTCTGCTGATACTCGGCGTCACCGCCTTTCTTCTTCGCCGCCTGGTGATTCGTCCCCTGGCCGAAGCCGTTTCCGTCGCCCAGCGTGTGGCCGAAGGCGATCTGT
>CALBRU010000325.1 GCA_937927695.1 uncultured Thiomonas sp.
GCGATGGCTTCGAGATCGAGCTCATCGTTGCGCACGGTGTGCACCTCCTGGCCGAGTTCGCCGAGGTATTGCACCAGGTTGTAGGTAAAGCTGTCGTAGTTGTCGATCATCAGCAGCATGGTGGGCTCCGTGGGTCTGGGAAGAGAGGGGGCAGGCCGGCGCTTTAGCCGTCCAGTCCTTCCTGCACTTGCTCGGCAGCGCGCAACACGGCGCGGGCCTTGGCCTCGGTTTCGCGCCATTCCATCTCGGGCACGGAATCAGCCACCACGCCAGCGGCCGCCTGCACGTACAACCAGTTGTCCTTGACGATACCGGTGCGAATGGCGATGGCCAGATCCATGTCACCTGCAAAGCTCCAGTAGCCGATGGCCCCGCCGTACAGCCCGCGGCGGGTGGGTTCGAGTTCGTCGATCACTTCCATGGCGCGAATCTTGGGCGCGCCCGACAGCGTGCCCGCCGGGAAGGTGGCGCGCAGCACGTCCATCGGCGTGCGCTGCGGCTGCAGCAAGCCCTCGACGTTGCTGACGATGTGCATCACATGCGAATAGCGCTCGATGGCGAACGCCTCGGTCACCTTCACGCTGCCGGTCTGCGCGATACGGCCCAGATCGTTGCGCGCCAGGTCGATGAGCATCAGATGCTCGGCGCGCTCCTTCGGGTCGGCCAGCAGTTCGGCCTCGTTGCGCACATCGGCCTCGGCGGTGGCGCCGCGCGGCCGCGTGCCCGCCAGCGGGCGGATGGTGACCTTGCGTCCTTCGGGCACAGCCTCTTCGCGCACCAGAATCTCGGGCGATGAGGCCGCAATCTGAAAATCGCCGAAGTTGAAATAAATCATGTACGGCGAAGGGTTGAGCGAGCGCAGCGCGCGGTAGAGCGACAGCGGCGAATCGCTGAAACGCTTGCGCAGGCGCTGCCCCACCTGCACCTGCATGAAGTCGCCGGCGGCGATGTAGTCCTTCGCCTTCTCGACCGCTTTCAGATAGTCGGCCTTGTCGAACTCGCGCTCGATCGGCGTCACGCTGCTGCGCTGCATGGGCGGCGCCGAAACGGAATAGCGCAGTTGCTCGCGCAGACCGCGCAAGCGCGAGCGCGCCTGGCTGTAGGCCTCGGGCTGGCCGGGGTCGGCATAGACGATGAGGTAGAGCCGCCCCGACAGGTTGTCGATCACGGCGAGTTCTTCGCACAACATCAGCAGGATGTCGGGCATACCGAGCGGATCGGGCTTGGGATGCTTGGCCGCAGACGCCATCAGACGCGGCTCGATATAGCGCACCGCGTCATAGCCGAAATACCCCGCCAGGCCGCCGCAAAAACGCGGCATGCCTGCAGGCAGCGCCACCTTGAAGCGGGCGTGGAACGCTTCGATGAAATCCAGCGGCGGCGCTTCGGAGGTTTCCACCACCGCGCCGTCGCGCAGCACCTCGGTGAGGCCGTTCTTCACCCGCACCTGCGTGCGCGCGGCCAGGCCGATGAAGGAGTAGCGGCCGAAGCGCTCGCCGCCGACGACGGATTCCAGCAAAAAAGTGTTTTTCCCGGCTCCTGCACCCACCCCCAGCTTGAGGTAGAGCGACAGGGGAGGTTCC
>CALBRU010000326.1 GCA_937927695.1 uncultured Thiomonas sp.
GTTGATCGCAGGCGAAGGCGGCAGCTTCACCGCGGGCAACGATCTGCAGGACTTTCTCTCGGCGCCGCCGCAGGGTGAGGACGCGCCGGTGCTGCAGTTTTTGCGCCATCTCGCCGGGCTGGACAAGCCGCTGGTCGCAGCCGCCCAAGGCTTTGCCGTCGGCGTGGGCACAACGCTGCTGATGCATTGCGATCTGGTCTATGCCGCCGATGACGCGCAGTTCGTTCTGCCCTTTGTGCATCTGGGTCTGTGCCCCGAGGCGGCGTCCAGCCTGCTGCTGCCGCAGATCGCCGGTTACCAGCGCGCAGCGGAAAAGCTTTTGCTGGGCGAACCGTTCGACGCCACCGAGGCTTTGAACATGGGACTGGTCAACCGCGTGCTGCCTGCAGAAAATCTGCGTGAATTTGCCGTGGCGCAGGCCGAAAAATTCTCTCGTCTGCCTGCGCCCTCGGTGCGGGCGACCAAGCGTCTGCTCAAAGGTCTGGGAGATCAGGGGCCGCAGGCGGTGCTGGCGCGCATGCGCTCGGAAGAGGCGGTGTTTCAGGCGCTGCTTGGGGCGCCGGCCGCGCGTGAGGCGATGATGGCCTTCCTGCAAAAACGCAAGCCGGACTTTTCGTCCATCACCTGAATCGGTCGATCAAACGCCACCGGCGTAGCCGTTCTGCCGCCAGGCTTCGAACACGGCGACAGCCACCGAGTTCGACAGGTTGAGGCTGCGCTGGCCTTCGCGCATGGGCAGGCGCAGTCGTTGCGTCGGGGCGAATTGCTCGCGCACTGCATCGGACAGGCCGCGAGTTTCGGCGCCGAAGACAAAACAATCGCCCGGCTCGAAGCGCACGGAACCGATCAGCCGACTGCCGCGCGTAGTGAAAGCGAACAGGCGCTCCGGGCTTGGTTGCAGCGTTTGAATCAACGCGTCCCAACTGACGTGGGTTTGCAGCGTGGCATATTCGTGATAGTCGAGCCCGGCGCGGCGGAGCTGTTTGTCATCCAGCGAAAAACCCAGCGGTTCAACCAGGTGCAGGGTGCAGCCGGTATTGGCGCACAGGCGGATGACGTTGCCGGTGTTGGGCGGAATTTCGGGCTCGACAAGAACGATGTGGAACATGGGTCGCAATACGGAGATCAGCGGAACATCAGGGGGTGGAATTGCGGGGAGTGCGCAAGGCGATGGCGACCCAGACCGCAGCGGCGCCCTGGCGCAGCAGCACCCGGGTGGCTTCATGCAGCGTGGCGCCGGAGGTCATCACATCGTCCACCAACAGCAGGGTCTGGCCATCCCAGCGGGTATCGCAGGCGTAGGCGCCGCGGATGTTGCGGCTGCGCGCGTCCAGCGGCAGGCTGCTTTGCGCGGCGCTATGCCGCAGCCGCTGCAGCGCGTAGGCATCGCCAGGGCGGTTCAGCGTGGCAGCGATGCGTCGCGCCATTTCCCACGCGGGGTTGAAGCCGCGCTCCAGCAGGCGCTCGCGCGAAAGCGGTATGGGCAGAATGTGGTCGGGTAGCGGCATGTCGGCTTGTGCCCAGCGCGCACCGAGCAGGTCGCCAAACCAGCGGCCCAGCGCGGGTTCTGCGCCGAACTTCATGCGCAGAATGAACTGATCGTTGGGAAATCGATAGTCGCCCAGCGCCAGGGCGCCCGCCCACAGCGGGGGATGGAGCAGACACTGGCCGCAGACCTGCCTCTCTTGCGCTACCGCCACCGCGCAGCGCGGGCAGCGTGGACGCAGGGGCAGATCTTCATGCAGGCAATCGTCGCACAGCGGCTGACTGCTGCGCGCGTCGCAATGGGCGCAGCGACCGGGCCAGAGCGCAGACCAGCGCGAAGCAGGCAAAATAGGACGCTCAAGTGCGGACATCGCCGCACTATATCGCCCGCGCCAGCGGTGTCGCCGCCTTCGCCGCAGTCCCTTGAATAAGCTGATGGATCGCCCCGATCAACTCCTTGTCGCACAACAACAGGCCCGCTGGCTGGCGGCTGCGGCCTGCGCGCGTGATCGCCTGGCGCGCTGGCCCGCGCCCTACATCTGGCAGGAAGCCGCGCGCCGCATGGCCGAACGTCTGCCCTTGTTGCGGGCGCAGGCGCAGCGCGTGCTCGACGCGGGCTGTGCCTGGGGCGATGGGCTCGACTTGCTGCAAAAGCAGTATCCCGCCGCGCTGATTCTGGGCTACGAGCCCTCGCCCCTGCTGGCGCTACAGGCCTCGAAGCGGTTTGCTCGTGCGGGGCTGGCGCGTTGGTTCGGGCGGCCTAGCCGGGTGCAGGTGCAGGCGGTGGATGCGGCAGACCCCGAATATCCCGCGCAGGCCGACGTGCTGTGGTCCAACCTCTATCTCGAATGGCACCATGACCGCATGCGGGTGCTCGAAGCCTGGCGGCGGCAGCTTCAGCCCGAAGGGGCGCTGTTTTTCACCACCTTCGGGCCCGACACGCTCAAGGAGCTTGGCGAGGTATGCCGCACCCTCGGCCATTCCTCGCAGCCCATGGCGTTCACCGACATGCACGACCTGGGCGACGAACTGGTGCAGGCCGGTTTTGCCGATCCGGTGATGGATATGGAGATGGTGCGCATGACCTGGCCGTCGGCGCAGGCGGCGCTGACCGAGCTGCGCGCACTCGGCGCCGTGCCGCACGCCACGCATGCGCGAGGCCTGCGCACGCCGCGGGCCTGGCAGGCGTTGGTCGATGCCCTGAATGCCACAGCGCAGGCGGATGGCCGCGTCACCCTGACCTTCGAACTGGTCTACGGGCACGCTTTTCGCCCGCGCACCGAGCGGGTACGGGCTGGAGAGGCCACTTTCGGCGTCGAGCAATTGCGCAACACTGCGCGTCAACCCGGATTGCCGACCCGTATCCATCGGGGCTAAAACTGCGACAAATCGTCGCGATGGATGGCGGTCACATAGATGGATCAAAATGTAACGCGTCCATCTTGATCTCACGCAAAATCAGATCAACTGATGCCGTGATTTTTGATGCGTCATTCTGTCGCACCTATAATCGGTCACTCATATAAACCCGTCATGGCTTGGCTCAGATGCCGGGTTGTGACCCTGATTGACGCAAATGCACCACGCTGATCTTCCGCAAAGCGCATCCAATCTTCCGCCGCAGGATGTCCCTGCAGCCGAGGCTGGGGTGGCGCTTGAGCAGTCGTCTGGTCAAGCATCTGATCGGGAGGTGGGCGATGGCTGGATGCGCGACTGGGTGTTCCGCCGCAACTGTTCCATGTCGCCGCGGCAGCTGATTGTGTTTTATGCCTCGCTGTGTGTGGTGTCGCTGATCGTGGCGTCTATCGCGTGGGATGTGGGCGGGTCGCTGGTGTTGCCGTTCACCGGAATTGAGCTGGGGTCGGTGGCGCTGGCGCTGGTGGTGTATGGGCGTCATGCCACGGACCGCGAACGAGTGCGACTGTCGACCCAGCAGTTGCAGGTCGAGTGGGAAAACGCGGGTGTGGTGCAGTCGGTCAGCTTCAATCCGCATTGGGTGCGGGTGTCGCTGCCAGAAAGCGGCCTGGTCGAAGTGTCTTCGGCTGGACGCACGGTTTACATCGGCCGGTATTCGCGCCCCGAGCGGCGCGCCGTGCTGGCAAGAGATTTGAGGGCCGCGCTGCGGGCCCTTTGAAGTGTTTTAGGGACGAGACCAATTCTTATAGTGGGGCGACATGAAAGCAATACATCAAATCCGTCTGGCCACCGCAGCATCGCTGCTGGGCGTCATGGGCGCGGCCCATGCCGCAGTGGAAAGTCTGCCGGGTGGGCCGCAGGTGCTGGGACTGTATTTCCAGAACCCGGTTTCGCCCATCGCCAAGCAGGAAAAGTTCCTGATGGACATGATGCTCTGGGTCTGCCTGGGGATCGGTATCGTGGTGTTCGGGGCGATGTTCTATTCGGTTTACAAACACCGCAAATCCAAGGGCGCCGTGGCGGCCCATTTCCATGAAAGCACCAAGGTCGAGATTGCCTGGACGATCATCCCCATTCTGATCGTGATTGCCATCCTGGTTCCAGCGACCCGTACCGTGATCGCGCAGGAAAACCACAGCGATTCCTTCATGACCGTCAAGGCGACGGGCGCGCAGTGGAAATGGGGCTACGACTACATGGCCGGCCCGGGCAAGGGCATTTCTTTCTGGTCCACGCTGACCACGCCTTATTCAGAGATCTACGAAGGCAAGGATTTGCCCAGCAATTTCGTGCTGGCCGTCGATCACGAACTGGTCGTGCCGGTGGACAAAAAGATCAAGATTGTCACCACCTCGGATGACGTGTTGCACGGTTTCTACGTCAACTCGCTGGGCGTGCAGATGGATGCCATTCCCGGGTTTGTGCGCTCGACCTGGTTCACCGCCGAGAAAACCGGCACCTACTACGGTCAGTGCGCCCAGATTTGCGGCAAGTATCACGCCTTCATGCCCATCGTCATCAAGGTCGTGACCATGCCTGAGTACGAGCAATGGGTTGCGCAGTGGAAAAAGGCGCATCCCGACAGCACCCCGCCGGCCGACGGCGCGGCGCCCAGCAAGACCTGAGCGGGTGTGGTGAGAGACAAACCATAAAAGCAGCCGAGTTTAGAACGAAGTATCAACATTTTCTGGAATGGCAGGAAAGGAAAGCACTATGAGCGCAGTCATCGATCACGCACCGCCATCGGCTCACGCCGGTGATCATGCCCACGAACATCCGCACGGCTGGCGCCGTTGGCTGATGTCCACCAACCACAAAGACATTGGCACGATGTATCTGCTATTTGCCTTGTGGATGCTGTTCGAGGGCGGCATTCTGGCCCTGGCTATCCGCACCGAGTTGTGGAAACCGTATGTGTGGCTGCTGAACCCTGAGTTGTTCAATGCCTTCGGCACCATGCACGGCATCATGATGATCTTCGGTTCGGTCATGCCCGCGCTGGTGGGCTTTGCCAACTGGATGATTCCGCTGCAGATCGGCGCGCCCGACATGGCCTTCCCGCGGCTGAACAACCTCAGCTTCTGGCTGCTGATTCCCGCAGGCATTCTGCTGACGGCTTCGTTCTTCGTGCCAGGCGGAGCGCCGGGTGTGGGCTGGACGCTGTATGCCCCGCTCACCCTGCAGCAAGGCATGGGCATGGATCTGGTGATTTTCGCCATCCACCTCATGGGCGCTTCGTCGATCATGGGTTCGATCAACATCATCGTGACTATTCTCAATCTGCGCGCCCCTGGCATGACGCTGATGAAAATGCCGCTGTTCGTCTGGACCTGGCTGATCACCGCCTACCTGCTGCTGGCCATCATGCCGGTGCTGGCTGGCGCCGTCACCATGACCCTGACTGACCGCCACTTCGGCACCAGTTTCTTTAGTGCCACCGGCGGCGGTGACCCGGTGCTCTATCAGCATCTGTTCTGGTTCTTCGGCCACCCCGAGGTGTACGTGATGATTCTGCCGGTCT
>CALBRU010000327.1 GCA_937927695.1 uncultured Thiomonas sp.
GTTGGACGGCAAGCGAGTGTGAAACACACATGCGCAGACCGTTCAGCCGCGCCCAGGGTGCGCTCGCAGATGCTTGCCGCGTCTCGCCGCCCGTTGTCGGTGGTGCCATCACGGTGTCGGAGGCAGAGCCTTCGGCGCCACTTTCCATTGTCGGGATCGGCGTGCGCGCCATAGCCTGAAGTGTGAGGAGTGGGAATGTCGTTTGTCGAATTCAAGCAGTCTGCCGCGCAAGGCGCGCAGAGTTTGGCCGGTTGGTTGCATCAGCATCACAAACGGGTTTTGGCGGGGGTGGGAAGTGGTTTGCTGCTGACCAGCGCCGCCGCCTTCGCCTTGGCTTACGAAGGGCCGCAGGCGCATCCGCCCGCGCCGACCTGGGTCAGCGTGGCCGTAGCGAGCACCGCGCCGCAGCAGGCCGATGAGCTCTCGAACGCCGATCAGGTGGTCTACACCACGGCGCATGTGCGGGCGAGCGACACCGTCGAGTCGCTGCTGCGGCGCTTGCAGGTGACCGATCCGCAGCAGTTGCGCCAGCTCAGCGCACAAGCCGATCTGCGGGCTCTGGTCACCGGGGATCCCGGTCGCGTGGTCGCGGCCCAGGTGAGCAACCTGGGCGAATTGCAGTCGCTGCACGGCCGTTTGCCCGGGCTCAAGCCGGTGGCCGAGGGCGCCCAGAAGGCGCGCCGGTTGCGCGAGCTGACGGTCAAGGCCACGCCAACAGGCTGGGACGTGCGGACGCAATCGCGCCTCGTTCAGCCGGTTTTGCGTGTGGCCAGCGGCACGGTGAAATCCAGCTTTTTCGCCGCGGCCGACGAGGCCGGGTTGCCCCGCAACGTGGCCTCGCAACTGATCGACGTGTTCGACACCCAAATCAATTTCCGCCGCAATCTGCGTCCGGGTGACCGCTTCAATGTGGTGTACCGGGTCTATCAGGCGCAGGGCCAGACGCTGGCCGATGGCCGCCTGGTGTCGGCGGAGTTCGTCAACCAGGGCCACGACTACAAAGCCGTGTGGTTCGACGCCAAGGGCGATGCCAAGGGGGTTTCCAAAGTTTCGGGCTATTACGCGCCCAATGGCGACAGCCTGAGCCGTGCCTTCCTGCTGTCCCCCCTGCCCTACGACCGCATCACCTCCGGCTGGGGCTGGCGCGAAAACCCGGTGATGCACTTCCATGAATTTCACAAGGGCATCGACCTGGCCATTCCTGTGGGCACTCCGGTCAAGACCATCGCCGACGGCCGCGTGGTGTATGCGGGCTGGGGCACGGGCTACGGCAAGTATGTGAAGGTCGATCATCCCGGCGGTTTTGCCACTATCTATGCGCATCTGAGCGCGTTCAAGGTGCATGTGGGCGAGCCGGTCAAGCAAGGCGAGGTGGTGGCGCTGTCGGGCAATACCGGCTGGTCCACCGGGCCGCATGTGTATTTCCAGTTTTTCGTGCACGGCACGCCGGTCAATCCCCTGGACATTGCGCACTATTCGCCCAAGGGCACGGCGGTTCCGGCCGCGCTCAAGCCGGAATTTCTGGCGCAAACGGCTGAACCGCGCCATCTGCTTGCCGTCCTCGATGGCGGCAGCCCGGTGGTCGATGCCGCCGCGCAGGCCGCCAAGGAGCCGCAGCATGGCTAAGGCGCTGCGCGCTCAAGAGCGCCCCCAGACCTGCCGCGTTCGCGTCAGGCCCCCCGAGGGGGATGAGGCCCGCGGCTCCAAGCTGCCCTGTGGCAGCTTGGACGGAGCCGAATCCGAGCGGCTTGCAAGCTGCGAGGTGGACAAGAAAACTTGGGGCGGCCCTGCGTTTTCTCATGAGGCGGCGCTGTGGGTGTCGCAACGCTCGGCCGAGGTGGTGCAGGCGCTGCGTGCACATCCGCGGCGTCTGGCCGCCAGCGTGGGCGGCGCTCTGCTGCTGAGCAGCGCCGGGGCTTATGCCCTGGTCGAGGCGCAGCCGCAGCTGCCGCCGCGCGCCACTCTCGCTACCGTGCTCGACAACGATGTTCAGGGACAGACCGAAGCGCTTGCTGCGGTCGATCTGCGTTATGCCAGCAGCACCTCGGTGCGGCATCGGGACACCGTGCAGCAATTGCTCAAACGCCTGGGCGTGACCGATCCGGCCGCCATCGCGCAACTCGGCAAGAATGCGAGTTTCCGCGCGCTGCTCGCCGCAGGTGGCGGGCCCGAACCCGTGAGGGCGCAGGTGAATGCACAGGGCGAACTGCTGCAGCTTGCCGCCGTGTTGCCCATGCCTGCGGGAACCGATCCGCTGGCCGCCCCGGTTTGGCGCGAACTTACGGTGCAGCCCGGTGCCGACGGCGCCTTGCAGGTATCGACCACCGAACGCAAGCTCGAACCCCGCACGCGGCTGGCCAACGTTTCGGTGCGC
The DNA here is from genome assembly GCA_937927695.1 of uncultured Thiomonas sp. GTDB lineage: Bacteria > Pseudomonadota > Gammaproteobacteria > Burkholderiales > Burkholderiaceae_C > Thiomonas. The sequence goes on from CALBRU010000327.1 coordinate 2,375, forward strand.
GGCGCTTTGACGACCGCGCTGGGCCAGTCCGGCGTACCTTCGCCGGTCGGCGCGCAACTGGTCAAGGCGTTCGCCCCGCAGATCGACTTGCGCCGCAGCCTGCGCAAGGGCGATCAGGTGGCGTTGGTGTACGAGATGCAGACGCTCGACGGCCGCGAGTTGCGCCCGGGCCGCCTGCTGGCGGCGGAAGTGCGCAGCCGTGGCGTAGTGCGTCAGGCAGTGTGGTTCGCCGCGCACGGCGATGCTGCCGGTGGCTACTACACCCCCGACGGCCAGGGGCTGGAAAAAGCCTGGGCCGCTACGCCGCTGCCGGGCGCCAAGGTCACCTCGCCCTTCGGCATGCGCCTGCACCCGGTGAAGGGTCGGCGCGAAATGCATGAGGGTGTTGACCTCAAAGCGCCCATCGGCACTCCGGTGCCCAGCGTCGCCGAGGGCCGGGTGAAGTTTGCCGGGATGCAGAGCGGCTATGGCAATGTGATCAAAATCGCGCATCCCGGCGGTTTCGAGACGGTTTACGCCCACTTGAGCAGCATCGCCGTCAAGCAGGGCCAGACCGTGAGCGAAGGGCAGAACATCGGCAAGACCGGCAACACCGGCACCTCCACCGGGCCGCATCTGCATTTCGAATTTCATGCCGCCGGGCGACTGATCGATCCGCTGCGCATGGCAAGCTATGTGCCGCAGGGCAAACCTTTGCCGCCGGGCGAAAAAGCCTCGTTCTTTGCTGCCACCGCCGTGATGCGCACCCAACTCGCCCAGGCGGCCGGCAGTGACGACGCCGTGCGACTGGCGCGTGTCGACTGAAACCGATTTGTTCATCGGCCTGATGTCGGGCACCTCGCTCGACGGGGTCGATGGCGTGCTGCTTGAATCTGCGCCCGGCACGCCGCCTCGGGTGCTGGCCCATGCGGCGCGGGCATTTCCCGCCGGGTTGCGCGCTGAATTTCTCGCCCTCAACACCGCGGGATTCGACGAACTCCACCGCAGCGCGCTTGCCGCGCAGCAACTCGCCGACCTTTACGCCGAAGTCGTCGCCACCCTGCTGCGTGACAGCGGCGTGAGCGCCGCATCGGTTCGCGCCATCGGGGCGCATGGGCAGACCGTGCGTCATCGTCCCGATCTCGGCTACACCGTGCAGATCAATGCGCCGGCCTTGCTGGCTGAGCGTTGCGGCATTGCCGTGGTGGCCGATTTCCGCAGCCGCGACGTGGCGGCCGGCGGTCAGGGCGCACCGCTGGTGCCCGCGTTTCATCGCGCCGTGTTCGCGGCGGCGGGCGCCGATGTCGCCATACTCAACCTCGGCGGCTTTGCCAATCTCAGTTTGCTGTTTGCCGATGGCCGCACCCTCGGTTTCGACACCGGCCCCGGCAACGTCCTGCTCGACTATTGGACGCAGCGCCATTTCGGGCAGCCTAGATCGGAAGAGCACACGTC
>CALBRU010000328.1 GCA_937927695.1 uncultured Thiomonas sp.
GCGCCGCGGCGGGGGGCGCAGGCAGCCGCCCAGTCGCAGTTGTCCGGCCCGGGGCAGTTGCTCGGTCTGCTGCAACAAATGCAGGCGTCTGCCAGCGCTTCTGCTGCGAGTAACGTCGCGGGCGCCAGCGCGAATGCCAGCATTCCGGTAGCCGACGCTCGCGCAGCGACGGCTGCAGCCGCGCCGGTCTGGTCCAACCCCGCCCAGCCGCCCCAGCAGGCCGCGCAACTGCTGGCCAGCGCGCTGAGCAACAGCGGTCTGTTTTACGAAAGCCATCTGGGCGCCTGGGCGCAGGGGCAGCAGCCCCTGTCGACCTTGCTGACGCAGCCGCAGGGCAAGCTCTCGCCCTTGCTGCAAACCGCCACGGCAACGCCTCCGTCTTTTTCTGCATCTACCGTGCAGGCGGGGCATGGCGCCCAGCCCAGCGCAGCGCCTGCGACCATGCCTTTCATGCAGACTGCGCCCACCCCGCGCCATGCGGCCCTGGCGGCTTACCAGACCGTTCAGGCGGGGCCGCAGACGGCGAGCGATCCGGCTGCATTGGCCGCACGCCTGCCCGCCGAATTGCATGGCGTGGTGCAGCAGCAGTTGCAGACGCTGATGCAAGGGCAGATCGTCTGGGAAGGGCTGTTGTGGCCGGGGCAGAACGCGCGCTGGAGTCTGCGGCCCGACCCAGAGGACAGTCGGCGCCAGGGCGCAACGGCCGAGCGATCATGGAGCACCCAGGTCGAACTTGAACTGCCGCAACTGGGTCAGGTGCAGGCCCGTCTGCAGCTCAACGGCCATCGCGTCGATCTGCTGCTGCGGCGCAGCCCGCAAGCGCAGGAGCGCATCGACGCGGCGCTGCCCCAGTTGCGCGCGGCGCTGCAGTCAGCCGGGCTGGAAGTCGGCGGCGTGCAGCTTGGCTCGTTTGCTGATGGAGCTACCGAATGAGTGCCGAGCGGCCAACCAAGCCACCGCAGCGCGCCGTGCTGCGGCAGGCTGTCGCCCTGCGTTATGACGCGGATGCCGCCGGCGCGCCGGAAGTCGTCGCCAAGGGACAGGGGCTGGTGGCCGAAGCCATCATCAATCGGGCGAAGGAGGCGGGGGTGTATGTGCACGAGTCGCCGCAGTTGGTGCAACTGCTCATGGCGGTCGATCTCGACAGCCAGATTCCTCCGGCGCTCTACACCGCCGTGGCGGAGTTGCTCGCCTGGCTCTGGCGGCTGGAGGCGGGCAATATACCCAACGACCCCCCTTCCTTACATTCGCCCTGAATCGTCTGCAATACTCCAATACGATTCGGTGCAAACAACATTCACACTTTTCACATGGCCACCATTTCCGACCAAGCGCGCGCCACCCTCAAGCGCTTGCTCGAACTCAAGCTGCAGCCCACCCCGGACAACTACCGCCGCGTTTTTGAGAGTCTGCAAACGGACGTGGCGGTTTCCGCCGCGGAGCCACCGCCGGAAAGCCCCGATTGGGGCCGTGCGCTGCCCCGGCTTCTGGAGCAATGGGAGCGCTCGCAAAGCGGGCTGACCCAGTTGCAAAAACGCCAGCAGCTCGACCGTCTCGCCGCCTTGCCTACGGCGCAGGCCCAGTGGCGCGAGTTGGAGCAACTGTTGGAGCGCTGGAGTGCGCTGCCCGCACGCAGCGGCAGTCAGAGCGCGTCCACCCCCATTGAAACCCGCGACGACGCAGCGAACCGTGAAGGCGGCGAGTGGCGTGAGCTCTGGCTGCAAACCCTCAAATTTGGCGTGCGCCCCTTTTGCGCGCACGACACCGCGCAGCGCCTGTTGCGCGAGTTGATGGCAGCGGCAGAAAACTCCAAACAGGCGGCCGACCT
>CALBRU010000329.1 GCA_937927695.1 uncultured Thiomonas sp.
CGAACTGAAGATCGCCATGGAAACCTGGAAAGAGATCAAGTTCGAGTTCGACACCGTGGACAAGCTCGACGTCGCTCACAAGTAAAACCCGCTGCCCTGAGAAGTTGGTGCAGTGCGCCCGCGGCTCAAGCCCGGCGCGCTGCACGAATGGATCGACTTGAAAGGAAATCAAATGTCTGAAGTGATGGATTACAAAAGCCGACTGAGCGATCCCGCCAGCCGCAAATTCGAGACCTTCTCCTACCTGCCCGCGATGAAGGCCGAGCAGATCAAGAAACAGGTCGAGTACCTCGTGAAAAAGGGCTGGAACCCAGCCATCGAGCACACCGAACCCGAGCACCTGATGGACTCGTACTGGTATATGTGGAAGCTGCCGATGTTCGGCGAAACCGACGTGGACAAGGTGCTGGCCGAAGCCGAAGCCTGCCACAAGGCCAACCCCGACAATCACGTGCGTCTGATCGGCTACAACAACTTCAATCAGTCGCAAGGCGCCTCGATGGTGATCTTCCGCGGCAAGACCGTGTAAGCACAAGCGACGGGTGACCGTACATGCCCCCGTCGCCCCACAAGGGCACGGGGGTTTTTGTTTGTCCGCGCATGACACGCCCTGCACACCGCGCCCGCCGGGCGCCCCATTCGCAGACGCATGCAGATCCAACATGAGGAGTTCCCCATGAGCAGCATCATCGACCAATACCGCATCACCAAGGAGCCGTATTACCGCCCCGTCGCCGACGAAGTGGAACTGTTTGAAGCCGCCTACTCCGTGCGCATGCCCATGATGCTCAAGGGCCCGACCGGTTGCGGCAAGACGCGCTTCGTCGAGTCCATGGCGTACAAGCTCAACAAGCCGCTGATCACCGTGGCCTGCAACGAAGACATGACCGCCTCCGACCTCGTCGGCCGCTTTCTGCTCTCAGCCACCGGCACCGAGTGGCAGGACGGCCCGCTGGCCATCGCCGCGCGGCATGGCGCCATCTGCTATCTCGACGAAATCGTTGAAGCGCGGCAGGACACCACCGTGGTCATCCACCCGCTGACCGACAACCGCCGCGTGCTGCCGCTGGAGAAGAAGGGCGAACTCATTCACGCCCACCCCGACTTCCAGATCGTCATTTCCTACAACCCCGGCTACCAGAGCCTGATGAAGGATCTGAAGCAGTCCACCAAGCAACGCTTCGGCGGCCTTGACTTCACCTATCCCGAGCACGCGATCGAGTCCGAGATCGTGGTGCACGAGTCGGGCGTATCCAAGGAAATTGCCGAGAAGCTGGTGTCCATCGCCGAGCGCAGTCGCAACCTCAAAGGCCATGGCCTCGACGAAGGTCTGTCCACCCGCATGTTGATCTACGCCGGCAGCCTCATCGCCAAAGGCGTCGATGCCAAGGCCGCCTGCCGCGTGGCCCTGGTGCGCCCCATCACCGACGACCCCGACATGCGCGATGCACTCGATGCTGCGGTGGGCACGTTTTTCTGATGGCAGTGATTTGCAACGCGGAGGCATGACCCATGGCCATCAATCTCGACGATTACGCCGACTACCTCCAGGACCTGTCGCCGCACTCGCAGGAAGTGCTGCACGCCGCCTGGCCCGACGCCACCAAAGTGCTCAGCCCCCGTGGGCTGGACAACTACCTCAAAGGCGCGGGTGCGCTGCGCGGTCTGGGCAAGGGCGATTCGCTGGTGGAAAACTGGCTCGACAACGCGCCCCTGGTCGCCAAGGAGGTGGGGGAAGACGTGGTGGGCGAGCTCGCCACAGTCGCGCTCAACCTGGCTTCCAAGACTTCTGGCGCCGTGATCGAACTGCTGCTGGCGACGGCTCCAACAGCGGCCAACCGCCTGGGTGACGCTGAACTGTTCAGCAAGTATTTGCAGTTCATCAACACCCTTATCGCCCAGGCGCCGCGTGGTGTACGGCCCATGCTCGGCAAGCTCGAAGTGCTGTTCCAGCAACTCACATTGGGCGGTTTGCGACGCTGGGCGCTGTGGGGCGCACACGCGCATCGCACCAACTACGAAGAACAGATTCTGTATTTCAGCCTGGAGAGCAAGGAGTCGCTCGCCATGCTGCAGAAAGAGCGCAAGGGCACACTGCTGGTCGATGTGCAGCGGCGCATCAATATGTACCTGCGAGCGTTGTGGGCGCGCGACTTTTTCATGCGCCCGACTTCCGGTGACTTTGAAAACCGCGAGGGCTACAAGCCCTATATCGAAGACTATTTGCTACACCTGCCTGACGCCTACGATGACCACGACGGTGTGCCGGGCCTGGAGCTTTACCGCGCCGCCGCCGCGCATTGCGCCGCACATGTGGTGGAGACCCAAACCCCCATCTCCGCCGAGGCGCTCAATCCGTACCAAATGGCCGTCATCAGTGTGATTGAAGACGCCCGTGTCGAAGCGCTGTCCATTCGCCGCTTCCCTGGCCTGAAGCAGCTCTGGGCCAAACTGCACACTGCCTCGCCGGAGATGACGCACAGCGTGGGCGACTATCTCAACCGCCTCGCTCGCGCCTTGCTCGACGACAGCTACGCCGACGCCGACCCGTGGATTCTTGAGGGCCGCAGTCTGTTCGCCGCCGCACAAGACCGTCTGCACGACAACCAGCTCTCGTGGGACATCGGCGTCACCCTGGCGCACAAGCTGCAGGTTGAACGGCGCCTGCCGTTCAACCCGCGCACTGACCTGCTCACCGCGCCTTACCGCGATGACAATCGCTATTTCTGGGAGTTCGAGGAGTTCGATTTCGACAAGGCGGCCAACGCCGGATTTGATACCGTCAAGCAGGTGCGCAAGCATGTCAGCGTGATGGAAATGGCCAACGAGATCGATGTCGAAAACGCAGGCGACGACGCTGAGGAAATCTGGGTGCTCGACACCGAGCTTTTTCCCTACGAAGACCTGGGCAAGAGCTTTAACGAGATGGAAGGCAAGGAGCCCGTGTCCGAGCCCTTCCACTATTCCGAGTGGGACTATCAGATCCAGCTCGAACGTCCCGCCTGGGCCACCGTGCTGGAGCGGCGCGGCAAGCGGGGCGATCTGGCCGTCATCGATGCCATCACCGCGCAATACAAGCGCGAAATTCATCGCATGAAATTCCTGCTCGACGCCATGCAGCCGCAGGGCGTGCAACGCATCCGCAAGCTCGAAGATGGCGACGAGATCGACATCAACGCGGCCATCCAGAGCTTCACCGACATCCGCCTGGGCAACCAGCCGGACCCGCGGATCATGATGCGTTCGGTGCGGAAGACCCGAGACTTCTCCATCCTG
>CALBRU010000330.1 GCA_937927695.1 uncultured Thiomonas sp.
TACGAGATAAGCTAGTGACTGGAGTTCAGACGTGTGCTCTTCCGATCTGAGTTCCGCCGCAGCCTGCGCGCAGGCGCTCTGATGCCGTCTTTAGGCTGGGCATTTGTTGCCTTCAAAATTAGGGCATATAATCTTCAGGTTTTTACTTCTCGTCACGGCGGGCCTGCACTAGGCTTGGCTGCTGCGAGTTTGGCCCACGCAGCCCAGTACCCAAGCAGTTGAACCGCGTCGTTGAAACGTCAGTGCGACAACGACAGAGACAGCGGCAGCACGACAAACCCACCTGGCCTGCCTACATTGGATTGAAGTTCATCAATGACCACCATTCGCGTTAAAGAAAACGAGCCGTTCGACGTCGCACTGCGTCGCTTCAAGCGCACCATTGAAAAACTCGGCTTGCTCACCGAGTTGCGCGCTCGCGAGTTCTATGAAAAGCCCACCGCAGAGCGCAAGCGCAAGAAGGCTGCAGCTGTCAAGCGCCACTACAAGCGCATCCGCAGCCAGACGCTGCCCGAGCGCAAATACTGACTCATCGCTGCCGTTCTTGCGCGCGCTGACAATCTTTCTGTCTGGCGCTCGTAACGCCGTGTGAACCCGATAGCCCGCCATTCAATGCGGGCTTTTCGCATTGGACCGACCATGACAATCAAAGACCGGATTCAAAATGACATGAAGGCCGCCATGCGCGCCAAAGATGCGCCGCTGCTTGGCGCCATTCGCCTGCTGATGGCCGCGATTAAACAGAAAGAAGTCGACGAGCGCATCGAGTTGGACGACGCGGCCATCGTGGCGATCATCGACAAAATGATCAAGCAACGCCGCGACGCCATTGCGCAATTCACCCCGGCCGGTCGCCAGGATCTGGTGGACAAAGAGGCCGCCGAGATCGTCGTTCTCGAGCGCTACCTGCCCGCACGCCTGGACGCCGCCGGAATTGACGCCGAGATCCGCGCGCTGATGGCGCAAACCGGCGCCAGCGGCCCGCAGGATTTGGGCAAGCTCATGGGCCCGCTCAAGGCGCAGCTTGCCGGTCGGGCCGACATGGCCCTGGCTGCGGCCCGCGCCAAAGCCCTGCTCAGCGGCGCCTGATTCCGGGTACCGCGCCGTGAACCCAAGCCCCGACGTCACAGCGCGTCCTTTGTTGGTGTTTTCCCACGCCAACGGCTTTCCCGCCCCGGTGTATCGCAAGCTGTTTCAGGCGCTCGAACCGACATTTCGGGTCCGCGCCGTGCCCATTTACGGTCACGATGCCAGGTATCCAGTGCGCGATGGCTGGAAGCCGCTGGCGCAGCAACTGATCGATTACCTGCAGCGCGATTGCCACGGCGAGCCCGCCGTACTGGTCGGCCATTCGCTGGGGGGCTACTTGAGTCTGATGGCCGCACATGCCCGCCCCGAACTGGCGCAGCAGGTCATACTGCTCGACTCGCCCGTGGTGTCTGGATGGCGCGCGCGGCTGCTCTGGCTGTCCAAGCGCACAGGGCTGGGCGAGCGATTCTCGCCCGCTGCGGCGGCCAAACGTCGGCGCACGCGCTGGCCCGACGTTGACGCCGTGCGCACCCATTTCTCCTCGAAAACCGCCTTTGCACAATGGGACCCGGAAATGCTGGGCGACTACTGCGCATTCGGCACCCGGGCCGATCCGCAGGGCCGAGCGTTGGCCTTCGAGCGCGACATCGAATACCGTATCTACAAAACCCTGCCGCATCAGCTTGGCGCCTTAGCGCGCAAGCCCTTTCCCGTGCCGGTGAGTTTCATCGGCGGTCGATCATCGCGCGAAATCCGCATGGCCGGAATGCAGACCACGATGCGCCTGGCGCAAGACCGGCTGCAGTGGATCGATGGCTCGCACCTATTCCCATTCGAGGCGCCGCAGCAGACCGCACGCCTGATCGAACGGGCTTTCGACCTCGCCAGCAACGCCTGTCATCCGGGCCTCAAAACCTGCTCCCTATAATGCACTTTTACCGGCATTCGTCGCGGCTATGACCAAATATGTGTTCGTCACCGGCGGAGTGGTGTCCAGCTTAGGCAAGGGCATCTCATCCGCATCTCTCGCCGCGATTCTCGAATCGCGCGGCCTCAAAGTCACCCTCATCAAACTCGATCCCTACATCAACGTCGATCCGGGGACGATGAGCCCCTTCCAGCACGGCGAAGTCTTCGTCACCGAAGACGGCGCCGAGACCGATCTCGATCTGGGGCATTACGAGCGCTTCATCACCACCCGCATGCGCAGGGTGAACAATTTCACCACCGGCCAGATCTACGACAGCGTACTGCGCAAGGAACGCCGCGGCGAATACCTCGGCAAGACGGTGCAGGTGATTCCGCACATCACCAACGAGATTCAGGATTTCATCCGCCGCGGCGCTGGCGAGGGCACCGCTGACGCGGTGGATGTCGCCTTGGTGGAAATCGGCGGCACGGTGGGCGACATCGAATCCCTGCCTTTTCTCGAAGCCGCACGGCAGATGAGTCTGCGCATGAAACGGGGCGACTGCGCCTTCGTCCACCTCACCCTCGTGCCCTACATTCCGGCCGCTGGCGAACTCAAGACCAAACCCACCCAGCACAGCGTGCAGAAGCTGCGCGAGATCGGCATCTCGCCCGACGCCCTGCTCTGCCGCGCCGACCGCCCGATTCCAGACGATGAACGCGCCAAGATCTCGATGTTCTCGAATGTGCACGAAGACGCGGTGATCTCGGTGTGGGACGTGGACACGATCTACAAGATTCCGCAAATGCTGCACCAGCAGCATCTCGACGACATCATTTGCGACAAACTGGGCCTGAGCGCGCCACCGGCCAACCTCAAGGTCTGGGACGATCTGGTGCAGGCGCTTGAGCACCCGCAGCACACCGTGCGCATCGCCATGGTGGGCAAGTACGTCGATCTGTCCGATTCGTACAAGTCGCTCAACGAAGCCTTGCGACATGCAGGCATCAAGACCAGCTCGCGCGTCGAAATCAGCTATCTCGACTCGGAAACCCTCGAGCCGACCAACATCGCCCAACTCGACGGCTATGACGCCGTGCTGGTGCCCGGCGGATTCGGCAAGCGCGGTGTGGAGGGCAAGATTCTTGCCGCGCAATATGCGCGCGAGCACCGTATTCCTTACCTTGGCATCTGTCTGGGCATGCAAGTGGCCACCATCGAATTCGCCCGCCACGTCGCCGGTCTGCCGCAAGCCAACAGCACGGAGTTCGAGCCTGACACGCCGCAGCCCGTGATCGCGCTGATCGACGAGTGGCTCGACCGCGACGGCAGCGTGCAGAAGCGTCACGCCGGGTCTGATCTCGGCGGCACCATGCGGCTGGGCGCCCAAAGCTCCGACGTGAAACCGGGCACCCTCGCTCACAGCATCTACGGCAATGTGGTGACCGAACGTCATCGCCATCGCTACGAGGCCAACGAGCACTATCTGGCAACCCTGCAAAAAGCCGGGTTGGTTATCTCGGCCATTACGCAGCGCGAGCACCTCACCGAAATCATCGAGTTGCCGCAAACCGTTCATCCGTGGTTCGTCGGCGTGCAGTTCCACCCGGAATTCAAATCGACGCCCTGGGGCGGCCACCCGCTGTTCACCGCCTTTGTTCAGGCCGCCCTGCAACGGCACGCCGCAAACGCCTGATCCGCACTCCTCGCCATGCCCACTCCACAAACCCTTTGCGGATTTCCCGTCGGCCTCGATCAGCCGTTCTTTCTCATCAGCGGCCCTTGCGTGGTCGAATCCGAGCAACTGCAAATGGATGTGGCCGGGCAGTTGCTCGACATCTGCCGATCCCTCGACATCCCGCTGATTTTCAAATCGAGCTACGACAAGGCCAACCGCTCCAGTGGCACTTCGTTTCGCGGCCCCGGCATGGAGCAGGGTCTAGAGATTCTGGCCAAGGTGCGGCGCGACATCGGCGTGCCCGTTCTCACCGATGTGCATACCGCCGAAGAGGCCCCGCGTGTGGCCGAGATCGTCGATGTGCTGCAGACGCCGGCCTTCCTCTGCCGCCAGACCGATTTCATTCATGCGGTCAGCAGCCTGGGCAAGCCGGTGAACATCAAAAAAGGCCAGTTTCTCGCGCCGGGCGATATGAAAAATGTCATCGCCAAGGCGCGCGCCGCCGCCGCACAGGCGGGGCATCCTGACACCTTGTTCATGGCCTGCGAGCGCGGTGTGAGCTTTGGCTACAACAATCTGGTCTCCGACATGCGCTCGCTGGCCATCATGCGTGAGACGCAAAGTCCGGTTGTATTCGACGCCACCCATTCGGTGCAACTGCCCGGCGGGCAGGGCACCAGTTCCGGCGGACAGAGCGAATTCGTGCCGGTGCTCGCCCGCGCGGCCATTGCCGCGGGTGTCTCGGGCGTCTTCATGGAGACCCACCCTGATCCAGCCAAGGCGCTGAGCGACGGCCCCAACGCGGTGCCGCTGCACCACATGCGCGCCCTGCTCGAAAGCCTCAAAGAAATCGACGCAGCAGTCAAGCGCCGCGGCTTGCTCGAAACCCACTTCAACTAATCCCCATGAGCGCCTACATCATCGCTCACGTCGATGTGACCGACCCGCAGCAATACGAACAATACAAAGTGTTGTCCTCCCAGGCCATTGCCGCGCATGGCGCCGAGGTCTGCGTCCGCGGCGGCGCGGTCGAAGTGCTCGAAGGCGACTGGTCGCCCGCCCGCATCGTGCTGTTGAAGTTTCCCGACATGGCAGCTGCGCGCAGTTTCTATGACAGCGCCGAGTATCTGCTGGCGCGGCAGGCGCGCGCCGGTGCCGCCACCATGCGCATGATCGCCGTGCAAGGCATCTAAAACTTATCTTTGTTCCTATCTTTTTTCACATTCCCTGACAGGAGTCTCCATGAGTGCCATCGTTGACCTCACCGCCCGCGAAATCCTCGACAGCCGCGGCAACCCCACTGTCGAATGCGACGTAGTGCTGGAAACCGGGTTTATCGGCCGCGCCGCCGTGCCGTCCGGCGCGTCAACCGGCACGCGCGAAGCCATGGAGCTGCGCGACGGCGACAAGTCGCGCTTCGGCGGCAAAGGCGTGCTGCGCGCGGTTGAGCACATCAACACCGAAATCACCGAAGCGGTGATGGGCCTGGACGCCACCGAACAAACCTTCCTCGACCAGACCCTGATCGACCTCGACG
>CALBRU010000331.1 GCA_937927695.1 uncultured Thiomonas sp.
GATGAGCAGCAGCCAGACCCCGGCTTCGATCCAGCCGCGCCCGCGCAGATCGGTGCGTTCGCGCAGCCAGGCCAGCCACAGACCGAAAGGCAGGGCAAGCAGGCCCACGGTGAGCGCCACCCACAGCGAGTTGAACAGGGCGTGGAGCTCATAGCCCTGCACGGCGTGCAGCAAGGGCTCAAGCGTGGGCCGCAGGTCGCCTTGCAGTAAATGCGGCATCGCCGCCGAGAGCAGAAAGCCCAGCAGCGGATAGGCCCACAGCGCGACGAATACCGCGGCGGCGAGCAGCAGGCCGAGACGCAGCATCCAGCGACGCAGGCTCAGTTCCCTGCGTCGGGCTGCGGGCGAGACATTGGCGCCGGGGAGCCAGTTCATGGCTTGAAGCAGGGCGATCATGGTGCGTCGCTGTTCAATCTCAGCGGGCGATGTGCGCGGTGAACCAGTCGATCACCTGCGGCTCTTTCGGTCCCCACACGGTGGGGTCGAGCACCAGCGGCTGCACCGCGCCGAGTTGCTTCAGGCTGGGCAGCGCCGGGGTGCCCAGCAGCAGAGGCAGGTAGTTGGAATCGGCGTTGGTGTCGCCCTGCTGCATGGCGGCCTGGCCTGCGGGGGACAGCACCCATTGCACGAAGCGCCGCGCCTGTTGCTGCATGGGGCCAGAGACCTGCTTGCCGATGGCCAGATCGGACGGCAGCACCGTGGCTGGAGCCGGGGTGGCGATGCGCAGTCCGGGCATTTCGTGCAGGAAACCGATGGCCGCCGAACTCTGCACCACGGCAGCGTCGATCTGGCCGTACTGCAGCGCGCGCAGGGTCACGCTATTGGTCGGAAACACCTTGAGACCGTTGGCCTTGAGGCGCTCGAAATACGCCTTTCCATGGGCTTCACCCAGATGTTGCAGCAGACCCGCGACCAGCGGATAAGTCGGGCCGGAGATGGCCGGGTTGTCCATGCCCACCTTGCCGCGCAGCGCGGGCTTGGCGAGATCGTCCCAGGTTTTCGGCCAGTCGGCCGGGGCGATGGCCTTGGGGTTGTAGAGGATGACGCCGGCATAGGTCACGCCTACCGGCTGCCAGCAATGGCTGGGCGGCACGAGTTGCTGGCCCAGCGCGGTGTAGCGCGCCCCGGGCGTCCAGCCGCACTGCAGCAGCTTTTCGCTGGCAAAGGTCTGCATGGCCTGGTTGCCGTCGAGCCAGAGCACGTCCCACTGCGGGTTGCGGCTCTCGGCCTGCACCCGCGCCAGCAGCGGGCCGGTGCTCAGGTGAATGAGGTTGACGGGGATGCCGGTGGCCTGGGTGAAGGCCTGCGCCACATGCTGGTCATAGCCCATGGCGCCATAGACGGTGAGGGTGGCGGCTTGCGCCGTGCCGAGAGCGGCGCCGCACAGCGCGGCACCGACTAGCAGACGCGACAGCCTGCCAACGAAAGGACGGACGGAGACGGGCATCAGGAATCGCTCAGGTGAAACCGCACCCAGATGGTGAAGGCCATAATCTTGCCTTGCAGTTCCTTGGGTGTGACGGGGTAGGGGGCGTTGCGCACGGCTTCCAGCGCAGCATGGTCGAGCAGATCAGCGCCGCTGGAGGTGAGCACGCGCAGATGGCTGACGGCGCCGTCGCGGAAGTCGAAGCCCACCAGCGTCTTGCCGGTGAGCTGCATCATGCGGGCGGCCTGCGGATAGCGCACGGCGGCCTGGATGGCGCTGCGCAACTCGGCCTCGAAAGTGGCCTTGATCGAGGCGACATCCGGCGCTGGGGGGGCGGGGGGCTGCGGCGGCGCGGGCGGCGTGGGCGCGGCCACCGGCATGGCGGGTCTGGTGTCGGGCGCGGGAGCGGGCGGCGCCTGCACCTTGGGCGTGGGTTCAGGTGCGGGCTGTGGAGCAGGCTGCGGCAGCGGTGGCTGCACCGGCTTGGGTTGCACCTTGTGGACGATCGGCTTGGGCAGTGGCTTGACCACCGGCTTGGGCAAGGGTTTGGGCTCCGGCGGTTTCGGCGTGGGCGGGGTCACTGTCTTGGGGGCGGGCTTGGGCGCTTCCAGCACGATCTGCACGGGCGGCGGCGGGGGCGGTGGTGCAGGGTGGCTGCTCCACCACACGATGGCAGCGATCAGTGCCGCTTCGAGCAAAAGCGCCGACAGCGCAGCCAGGGGCCAGCGTTTGCCGTCCTGGTCTTCGCGCCACGGGGCGGGGGTGTGATGCAGCACGGCGCTCATTGCCCGCTGTCCCCGGCTTGCCGGGCCGCCAGCCCGATTTTTGTGACCCCGGCAACGCGGCAGGCATCCATCACCGTCATGAGTTGCTGCAGAGAAACGTCTTCTTCCCCGGCGATGGTGACCTGCATCGCATCGGTGTCCGGCTTGCTCTTGAGCAGGGCGGTGAGTTGCTGCGGCGACAACACCTTGCTGTCATAGTGAATGGCGCCAGACTTGTCCACCGCGAGGGTGATCTGCGGTTTGGGCATGCTCTGCGCTGTGGAACTGGTGGGCAAGCGCGAGGCGATGCCAGCGTCTGGAATCATGTGCAGCGTGACCATGATGAAAAACACCAGCAGGAAAAACATGATGTCGATCATCGGAATGATCTCGATGCGCGCTTTTTTCGCTTCAAAATATTTCATGGCGGCTCAAACAAAAATGCCGCGGCCATGACGCCGCAGCCCAAGCGTGCGAACTCCAGCGCACGCGACCTGGAGAAGTTGTGCGAACGGCGTCAGGCCATCTTTTGCTGCAGCGTCGCGGCCGGCT
>CALBRU010000332.1 GCA_937927695.1 uncultured Thiomonas sp.
AAACCCACGTTCTGCAGCGTTTGCTCGCCCCCGCCGCCGAACAGTGCGCCTAAAGCGCGGAACGGCGCGGTGACGATCTTGGTCAGCACGTTGACGATGGCCTGCCAGATGATGCCCCCGTAGCTGAACTTGGGGTTGTTCAGGTCGCCATGCACCGGCAGGTCGAGGTCGATCACGCCGTCGCTGTTTTCCAGCACGGCGATGGCCAGATCGAGCGGCAGGTTCATCGCGCCGGGGCTGTCGACATGCGGGCCCAGCTTGAGCCGGGTGATGGTGAACTGGTTGTTGCCCTGCATCTGCGCCTTGGCGATCTTGTATTGCAGCTTGGCATCGAGCCGCCCCGATTCGATGGTGCGCCCGGCAAACTTGCCCGAGTAGGGCGAAACCGAGGCCATGTTCAGGTTGCGGAAATCCAGCGTGACGTCGGTGTTCTGGGTGGCGCGGAAGGGCTGCAACTGGCCGCGCACCTTGGCCGAACCGTAGTCGTTGACCTGGCCGTCGAGTTCGATCTGTGCGCTGCTGTCGGTTGCGTCTGACAGCCCGTTGATCACCCCGGAGAGCTTTTGCATCCGCACCCGAAAATCGGGTTTGATGGACTGATCGGTGAAGTCCACATCGGCGTTTTCGATGGCGGTGCGGTCGATGCGCAGCGCCAGCGGCAAGGGCTTTTCCGCACTGTGGCCCGCAGTGGCAGGCGACGGGCTCTGGGTGGGTTTGCGCGTGAGCAGGATGGCCTGCACATTGAGCGTATGGTCGGGGTTGATGACGATGCGCCCATAGGGCTCCACCGCCTGCAGCGCGTTGATGCTGACCGCCAGCGGCGCGCTATCGGCGCTCAGCCCGGTGGCCGCCAGCTTGCGCCAGCCCAGAAACGGCGTGCGTCCTTCGGGTTCGACCAAGGCGAGGTTGTCGATCTGCGCGCTGCCGTCGAAACTCACCCTCGGCACGCTGCCCTGGGCCTTGCCCAGCTTCACCATGCCGTCGGCCGAGGCCGTTCCGCTGGTGAGCAGCAGCCGCACATAAGGCGAGAGCAGGCTGCCGAAGGGCGTAAGCGCCAGCTGCTGAAGTTGCACCTGCAGCGCCCCGGCCAGCGGTTGCGGAGCGACCTGGCCGCGCGCGCTGAACTGCCCGCCCTGCTTGAGTGCGAAGCGCACTTGCAGCGCAACGGGTTTGCGCAAATCCAGACTGAGGTTGCGGGCGCTGGCTTGGCCCTGCATCACATCCAGACGGATGGGCGCGGAAGTCTGGCGATCTTCGACCTGCGCGGAGAAGTCGCGCAGTGCAAGGCTTTTGAGTTGCAGATCGGGCGACTTGGCCGCCGGGTTTTGTGCGGCAGGCTTGGCGGGTGGAGGCGCTGCAGAGGCGGGCGCAAAGGCCTGCGCCCAGTTCAGGCCGTTTTGCGCCAGAGTCACCTCGGTATTGAAGCCGTCCACTTGCAGCGCCCCGGCGCGAATATGGGCCACGCCGGACGCAGGCAGACTGATTTCGCTGGAGCCGAGTTGCAGGCTTTTCCACCGTGCCAGCGCTTGACGGGCGCTGGCTAGCCGCATCGCGCCGAGTTGCAATTGCAGGTCTTTGACTTGAACCTGCGCCGGGCTGCCCACAGGCAGCACCACCTTGGCCGCAGTGTTCATCTTGAGGTCGCTGAGCTGCAGTTGCAGCGGCGCCTTGAAGCTCTGGTCGGTGTAGTCCAGCGCCTGCACCCGGGTGGCGACGCGCTGTGCTTCCAGAGTCCAGGCGGAGGCGGGCTGAACAGCGGGCTGAACAGCTTGAACGGCTGATGCTGGCACTGAAGCGGGCGGGCTGGGCGGCTTCGGGGACTTGGACGCGCTCAAGGCCTGCAACAGATCGATCTGCCCGCTCGCCAGACGCTTGAGCTGAACACGCGCCGCGTCGAGCTCAACGGTGCCGAATTGCACGCGGCGCTGGGCCAGATCGGCCTGCACCGCATCGACCTGCAGCAAGGGCAGCGACAACCAAGGAGTCGCCTGCGCATCTTCTGCGCGCAACTGGCTGTCCTGCAGGGTGATTTGCGGCAGTTGCAGGGTGCGCTGGGCCAGATCGACCGTGCCCGGCTGCGTCTGCAGGCTGCCCGCCCGTAGCGCGGCCTGGCCGATCTGCCCGCTGATGTCTTGCACCCGCAGCGGCCCAAAACCCGAGTGTTGTCTGCCCCAGTCGAGCTGCGCGCCTTGCAGTTGCGCGGCGCGGAACTGCAGCTGATCGCGGCCTGAAGTGGCGATCAATCCATCCAGCGACAAAGACTGCATCGACACGGTGCGTTTGGCGCCGTCGATTTTTGCCCGATCCAGTTTCAGGCTTTGCCACTGCACGGCGGCGGCGCCCGCCCGCGCGGCCAAGGTCTGAATTTGAACGCCGAGGTCATTGATCGCCCACAGCCAGCCTTGCTGCCCCTGCACCGCGCTGTAGGCCGCATGAATCGACGCCGTGCCCGAGGTGATCTGCAAGGTGCTCGATAGATTCGGCACGGCCCGCGCCGCCGCTGCCAGGTCGAGCCCGGTGAGCTCCGCCTGCCCGCCGGACACCAGTGGATTGACGCCCACATAGCCCTTCCAGCGCAGGGTGGCCTTCTGCTCGGGCAGCACCAGACTGATGGCGTATTGCCCGCGCGCCTTGGGCAGAGTGGACAGATCGTCGACCTGCACGTTCAAAGGCGTCAACTGCGTGGCATAGGGATGGGGGCGGTTGGCATCGGCGTAGCGCAGCGTGCCGCCTGCGATCTGCAACTGCTCGATCACCACGCGCGGGAGGGTGTCGGAGGGTTTGGCCGGTTTGGGGCCGCGCTGCAGGGCGCGCACCAGAGCGTCCCAGTTCATCGCGCCGCCTTGCGCAATGGCCACATTCACCTGCGGCTGATCGATACGGATTTGATGAAACGTCCACGCCCAGCGAAACAAGCTCACTGGGGCAAAATCGACGAACAGCTTGCCAAACCCCGCCAGCGGCACCCCTTGCGGCGTGCTCAGTTGCAGCTTGTCCACCGTGAGATCCAGGCGCAGGGGATCGAACGCCACCTTGCCCACCGTGGCCCGGCTGTCGAGCTGCGACTGCGCCAGCTTGGGGATGTAATGCTCGGCCAGCGGCCCGACCGCAAGGTAGCCAAAAGCCACGTAAAACACGAACAGGCCCGCCACAATGAGCACCGGCAGGCTGAGCAGCACGCGGCGCAGTCGCCTCCAGAAGGACGAAGCAGTGGCAGACATCAAAATCTCGCGAAGGATTGGATGCACTGCATTATGGCTCCACCCCACGGCGCGCCGCCGCTTAGGGCCTGCTCACGCTATTTCTGCGCCCGCGTTGCTCCCAGACGGGGAGGGATGCAAGGCGGAGGGCCGGGGCAAGGCTGGCTGCCTTGCCCCGGCCCGACAACGCCGCAGACGCCCCGCCTGGGGGCAACCCTTCGGGCCGGGGGTCTGGGCGGCGCACTGCCACGTTGCAGTCCGCTTGTGGTGCAACACACCACGGCGCGGCCTGCGCCTCGCATTGCCTCCGCCCAGACCCCCGGCGCGGGCGCAGAAATAGCGTGAACAGGCCCTAGGCCGATACCATCCCTGCTTGTTGCGCAACTCAATCCAACCGAACCCATGACCGACTCGATCCCCGCTTATGTTCAGTACATGGGCGCCGCCCTGTTTGCCATTGCGGTGATCCATACCTTTTCCACCAAATTCTTCGAAGGCCTGGCGCACCGCCAGCCCGCGCACGCCGGGCTGTGGCATCTGCTCGGCGAGGTCGAGGTGGTGTTTGGTTTCTGGGCCATGGTGCTCATGGTGTTTCTGTTCGCCACGCTGGGGCAGCATGAAGCGGTGGCCTACATCGACTCGCGCAATTTCACCGAGCCGCTGTTCGTCTTCGCCATCATGGTCGTAGCGGGCACCCGGCCCATCCTCCAGGCTGCGGGCGACGTCGTCAACGGGCTGGCTCGCGCCGTTCCCCTGCCGGGCGCGATCATGTTTTACCTGCTGCTGCTGGTGGTCGTGCCGCTGCTAGGTTCATTCATCACCGAGCCCGCAGCCATGACCCTGGCCGCCCTGTTGCTACGCGACCGCATCTTCCGTGCCGAAGTGTCGTTGCGCCTCAAATACGTCACCCTGGGGGTGCTGTTCGTCAACGTATCCATCGGCGGCACGCTCACCCATTTCGCCGCGCCACCGGTGCTCATGGTGGCCTCGACCTGGCAGTGGGATCTGGGCTTCATGTTCACCCATTTCGGCTGGAAAGCCGCCATCGCGGTGGCCATCAACGCCGTGGGCGCCACCCTGCTGTTCCGCCGCGAACTGGCCGGGCTGGCGCGACCAGCTTCGGTTGACATCCCCGACCCCACACAACAACGCGCGCCGCTGAGCGTCATCGCCATCCACCTGTTGTTTCTGGTGGCTGTCGTGGTGTTCGCCCATCACCCGGCGGTGTTCATTCCCCTGCTGCTGTTTTTTGTCGGTTTTGCCACCGCTTACGCGCGTTATCAAGACGCCCTGATGCTCAAGGAAGGCATGCTGGTGGGCTTCTTTCTCGGCGGGCTGGTGGTGCTGGGCGGCCTGCAGCAATGGTGGCTGCAACCGCTGCTCACCCGCATGGATGCCACGGCGGTATTTTTCGGCGCCACGGCGCTGACGGCCATCACCGACAACGCCGCACTGACCTACCTCGGCTCGCTGGTGCAGGGACTGAGCCCCGAATTCAAATATGCGCTGGTGGCGGGGGCGGTCAGCGGCGGCGGCCTCACGGTCATTGCCAACGCCCCCAATCCGGCTGGCATCGCCCTGCTGCGCAGCTGTTTCGACGAAGAAGCGGTGCACCCGCTGGGCCTGTTGGCCGCCGCCCTGCTGCCCACCGCGGTGGCGATGGGCAGCTTCTGGTTGCTGTGATTCACTCTTCCAAACGCTTTTCTACCCTATGAACACTCCCACCATCCCTGACTCTGCAACTCACACTGTCGCTTTTCTCGGCCTAGGCGTCATGGGCGACCCGATGGCCGGGCATCTGGCCCGCGTCGGGCACCGCGTGACTGTTTACAACCGCACCGCGAGCAAGGCGCACGACTGGGTGCGCCGCAACGGCGGTCATTCAGCGGCGACGCCGCGCGAAGCCGCAGCGGGGGCCGACTTCGTGTTCTCCTGCGTCGGCAACGATGACGACCTGCGCGCCGTGACCCTCGGCCCGGACGGCGCTTTTGTCGGCATGCAGCCCGGCGCGGTGTTCATCGACCACACCACGACCTCGGCCGATGTCGCGCGCGAGTTGGGCCTTGCGGCGCGCGAACGCGGCTTGTTTTTTCTCGACGCCCCCGTCTCGGGCGGGCAAGCCGGTGCGCAGAACGGCACGCTCACCGTGATGTGCGGCGGGGATACGCTGGCCTTCGAGCGGGCGCAGCCGGTGATTGCTGCGTTCGCCCGCGCCGTCACCCGGCTGGGCGACAACGGCGCCGGGCAGCTTTGCAAGATGGTCAACCAGATCGCCATCGCCGGCGTGGTGCAAAGCCTGGCCGAGGCCATCGCCTTTGGCGAGCACGCCGGGCTGGATCTGTCCACCGTGCTGCAGGTGATCGGCAAAGGTGCAGCGCAGAGCTGGCAGATGGACAACCGCGGCCCGACCATGATCGAAGGCCGCTACGACTTCGGCTTTGCCGTCGATCTGATGCGCAAGGACTTCGGTCTGTGCCTGAACGAAGCACGCCATAACGGCGCGCGGCTGCCGGTCCTTGCCCTGGTCGATCAGTTCTATGCCGATGTGCAGGCGGCAGGCGGCGGGCGGCTCGATACCTCGTCGCTGCTCACGCGGCTGCGAGACAAAAACGACTGAAGCCGTAGCGCCACAAACGACAAAGGCCACCCGTAAGTGGCCTTTGTCGTTTTACTGACGATTATTTGGCCGTGTAGCGCGCAGCGCTGGCGGTGATTTCGGCCCGCGCGGCCTCCACGCCCGCCCAGCCTTCGGTCTTTACCCACTTGCCCGCTTCGAGGTCTTTGTAGTGATTGAAAAAATGCTCGATCTGCTTGAGCAGTTCGGGCGGCAGGTCTTCGGGCTTCTGGATGTGGCGGTACTGCGGCAGAAGTTTTTCCACCGGCACGGCGATGAGCTTGGCGTCCACCCCGGCTTCATCGGTCATTTTGAGCATGCCGATGGGGCGGCAACGCACCACGCAGCCATGAACCAGCGGAATGGTGGTGACCACGAGCACGTCCACCGGGTCGCCGTCTTCCGACAGGGTTTGCGGAATGTAGCCATAGTTGCACGGGTAGTGCATGGCGGTGGACATGAAGCGATCGACGAACAGCGTGCCGCTGGCCTTGTCCACCTCGTACTTCACCGGCGGCGCGTGCGCGGGAATCTCGATCACTACGTTGAAGTCGTCGGGCAGGCTTTTGCCTGCAGGCACATCGCGCAAACTCATAATCAGTCCTTGGGTTGAGAGAGAGGTAGAAAAAATTTAGGCAGGATTGTTGCCGCGTGGCTCGGGCGGCGGTGCGTTTTCCTTTTGCGGATTGCGCATGTCCTGCAACTGCTGCTCGCTGATGATGTTGAACATGGTCACGACCTTCGACACGCCCGTGGTGTCGCGTGCGATCTGTATGGCCCGGTCGGCCTCGCGCTGGGTAACGATGCCCATGAGATAGACCACGCTGTTGGACGTGGTGACCTTGAAGGCGTTGCCGAAAATGTCGTGGGCGTCGATCAGTCGGGCGCGCACCTTGGTGGTGATGAGGGTGTCGGTGGCGCTGCGGTTGAGGTCGGCCACAGGCCCAATGTCAATTTCGTTGAGCACGGCCTTGACATTGGGCACGCCCTTGACGACTTGTTCGGCCTTCTGTTTGTCGGCCTCGCTCGGCACCTGGCCGACCAGCAGCACCTGCTGGTTGTAACTCACGGCGCGCACATTGGCATCCGAGCCCAGAGCGGAAGAAATGCGGTTGTCAGCCTTGAGCTCGATGGTGTTGTCTTCGAGGATGGAGCCCGCCGTGCGTCGGTCGGTTGCCACATACGCGGTTGTGCCCACCGCGCCCAAGCCCAGCACGAAGCAGCCCTGCAACTGCGTGGCCGCGAGCACGACGGTCAGCAGACTGGCCGCGCGCCACAAACCGCGCGAACGACGCACGCCGCTCGCGGCAGAAGCCGATTTAGAACAAATATCCACGTTCATCTGCGTCATGACTAAGACTCCGGTTCACCCATCAGCACCCAGTCTAAGCCATCGCAAAGGCAATGCAACGTCAGCAGATGCACCTCCTGGATGCGGGCGGTACGGTCGTTGGGCACGGCGATATGCACATCAGCTTCGCGCAGCAGACCGGCCACCCGGCCGCCGGTGCGCCCGGTCAGCGCCAGCACGCTCATCTCTCTGGCCTGCGCGGCTCGCACAGCTTCGACGATGCTCGACGAATTGCCGCTGGTGCTGAACGCCACCAGCACATCGCCGGGCAGACCCAGTGCCCGCACCTGCTTGGAGAACACATGGTCGAAACCGTAATCGTTCGCCACAGCGGTGAGGGTGGAGGTATCGGTGGTGAGGGCGATGGCGGCCAGCTCGGGGCGCTCGCGCTCGAAGCGGCCGACCAGTTCAGCGGCCAGATGCTGACTGTCGGCGGCCGATCCGCCGTTGCCGCAGATCAGAATCTTGTGCCCATTGGACACCGCCGTCGCCAGCACATCGACGGCGCGTGCGATCGGCCCGGTC
>CALBRU010000333.1 GCA_937927695.1 uncultured Thiomonas sp.
ACAGGTCGATCGGGTAAGCCACGAAGGCGTAGAAGCAGGTGTCGTCGCCGGGCACATCTTCGATGGCATAGGCGCGGCCCTTGTAGTAGTCGAGGTCGGTCAGCAGGTCGGTCCACACGGTGGTCCAGGTGCCGGTCGACGACTCGGCGGCCACGGCGGCGGCGACTTCTTCGCGATCCACGCCCGGCTGCGGGGTGATCTTGAAGCAGGCCAGGATGTCCGTGTCCTTCGGCTCGTAGTTGGGGGTCCAGTAGGTTTGCCGGTATTCCTTCACACCGGCGTTGTAGGTTTTCACTGCCATTGCTGACTCCTTCATGACACTTTGATTGAAAAAAGATTGAGGCAAGCCCAGTCGCATCGCCATGCCTTGGATTGCGCCTTGGATCTGATCCTGAGGGCAAGCTGGAAGCACCGCGGCGATGTCTGAAATTCCGACCCCGAGGTCTCAAGGCAAACGGAGTGTAGGTGGGGCTATCGATAATTAAAAATCACTTTTAATGACAAATGAATTCAGAAAAATTTACGATAACAGCTGGATTGCGCAAGACTGATTTGCCCGCCGCGGGGGCGACATCCGAGCGGATGCGCCGGTACGATGGAGGCCATGCACGCATTCGACGCTTTGTCAGCCTCCACCACTGTCGTGGTCGATACGGCCGATCTGGAACTGGTTTCGCGCTGGAAAGCGCGCGACGCGACCACGAACCCCAGCCTCATCCTGAAGGCGGCACGCGACGCGCGCTACGGCGCGCTGTTGCAGCGGGTGCGGGCCGAGCCGGCGCTCAGTGCCGAGGAGCGCATGGATCGCCTGCTGGTGACGTTTGGCGTGGAGATCCTGCAGCGCGTGCCAGGCCGTGTGTCCACCGAGGTCGATGCGCGGCTGTCCTTCGACACGACGGCCACCTTGGAGCGCGCGCGTCGCCTCATCGCGCTGTACGCCGCGCAGGGCGTGCCGCGCGAGCGCGTGCTCATCAAGATTGCGTCGACCTGGGAGGGCATCGCTGCCGCGCGCGAACTGCAGGGCGAGGGCATCGCCTGCAATCTCACCCTGTTGTTCAGCTTCGCGCAGGCGCGGGCCTGCGCCGCGGCTCAGGTGCAGCTCATTTCGCCTTTCGTCGGGCGCATCACCGACTGGCACAAACAGCAGGCGGGCGCGAACTGGAATGATGCGGCGATGCGCGGGCCGAACGACCCGGGCGTGCAGTCCCTCGTGCGCATCTGGCGCTATTACAAGCAGCACGACGTGCGCACCGAAGTGATGGGCGCGAGTTTTCGCAACCTCGACCAGATTGCCGCGCTGGCGGGCTGCGATCTGCTGACCATCGCTCCCGCGCTGCTCGACGAGCTGGCGGCCAGCCCTCGCCCCATGCCGCGGCAACTCGATCCCGCGCATCCGGGCCGGGCGCAAGACGCCCTGCACCCGGCGATCGACCAAGCCGAATTTCGCGCCGCGCTACAGGCCGATCGCATGGCCTCGGACAAACTCGCTGAAGGCGTGCGACAGTTCGCTGCCGACACCGAGGCCTTGCTGCAGATGCTGCACTGACGCCTGAGCCACGCAGCGCATGCCGCCCAGACTCTTCATTCCCTCTGCTCTGCACGCCGGGCTGTTCGATCTGCCCGCTGCCGCGGCGCGTCACGTGCAGGTGTTGCGCCTACGCGCCGGAGATGCGCTGACGTTGTTCGACGGCGCGGGCGGCGAATGGTCGGCGCTGCTGCGCACGTCGCAGCAGGCCGAGGTGCTCGAACATCACCTCATCGAGCGCGAAGCGCCACAGCAAGTGCTGCTCGCCATCGGCATGCCGGCGAACGAGCGCATGGATGGGCTGGTGGAAAAGGCCACCGAACTTGGCGCAACCGCCATTCAGCCGCTCATCGTCCAGCGCAGCGTGCTGCGGCTGGGCGGGGATCGGGCGCAAAAGCGCGTGGCGCACTGGCAGGGCATCGCGGTGGCGGCGTGCGAGCAATGTGGCCGCAATCGCCTGCCGGTCATCGCCCCCATTCGCAGCCTGGCCGACTGGCTGGGCGATCTGCCCGCTTCGACGGCACGGCTTTTGCTCAGTCCGAAGGCCGCCGCCTCGGCGCGGCTGCCCAACTTGATGGCCGGACAATCGGCTTGTGTGCTCTCCGGGCCGGAAGGCGGACTGAATGCGGAAGAAGAAGCCCTGGCGCAGGCGGCCGGCTTTGTCGCCGTTACGCTCGGACCGCGCATACTGCGCGCCGATACCGCGCCGCTGGCGGCCTTATTGCAACTCACTCATCCGGGATCTCCCACACCATGACGACGGCTTTCGACAATCCCGCCTACCGCCTGCTGTTCGACAACAACCGATCCTGGGTGGAATCGGTGCATCGCACCGACCCGACGCTGTTTGAACGTCTGGCCCGGCAGCAGACCCCAAAATACTTCTGGATCGGCTGCTCCGACTCCCGGGTGCCTGCCAACGAGGTCATCAAGCTCGCGCCGGGCGAGGTGTTCGTGCATCGCAATGTGGCCAATGTGGTGCCGCAGTCCGACCTCAACGCCCTGTCCACCCTGCAGTTCGCAGTGGATCTTCTGAAGGTCGAGCATGTGCTCGTGGTGGGCCACTACAACTGCTCGGGCATCAAGACGGTGCTGGAGGGGCGCCGTGTCGGTCTGGCCGACAACTGGCTGGGGCATGTTCGCGAGGTCATGGACAGTCA
>CALBRU010000334.1 GCA_937927695.1 uncultured Thiomonas sp.
CTCGATCACCACCCGCGCATGGCCCTGCGGGCTTTGCCAAGTCCAGGTCTTGACCTGCACCGGGCCTGCGGCCGTGTGCATGACCTCCACCGTCTGGTGCATGGGCATGTCATGCCCGTCATAACGCACCGCAAGCGGCTGCGCCGCCAAAGCCAGCGCGGGCAGCGTCATCGCCAGCGCTGCGACCAAGATTTTGGATTGAATCTTCATGATCGAACTCCTTTCTCAAACTGAACCCAACGCCGCAGCGCATGGATATCGCCGCGGCGTTTTTTCGTTCTTTTCCAGCGTTCGGAGTTCCTGAAGCGAAGCTGAAGTAGGTCGTCTGCACAGGCGGTCGTCCAAAGCGCCTGCACGGCCTAAAACCGCCGGAGATGGGTCGGCCTACGGCCGCAAACCCACCAGCCGCTTCCACTGCCCGCTGGCCAGCGCGGTGCCCGCCAGGATGATGGCGCAGCCCGCCAGCATGGCGCTGGTGACGGCTTCCTGCAGAAACAGCGCTCCCCAGAGCATGCCGAAAACCGGAATGAGGAAGGTGACCGAGGCGGCGTAAGCCGCGCCGACCTGCGCCACGAGGCGGAAATACAGCACGTAGGCCAGACCGGTGCACAGCACCCCGAGCGCCACCACGGCAGCCCAGATGTCGCCCTGCACCGCGTGCGCGGGCCAGGTGAACGCGGCTGGCAGAGCGAGCAGCACCGTGGCCGTGAGCTGGCTGCCAAACGCGGTGAGCGCCGGATCGACCCCGGCCAGATGGCGGCGGGTGTAATGCACTGCAAAGCCATAGGAAACAGGCGCCAGCAACACCGCAGCAACCGCCCAGGGCGCGGCGCCCTGCGAGAGGCCGGGCTGATCGCCCACCAGCACGGCCACGCCAAGCAGGCCGACGCCCAGCCCCACGATTTGCGCCCGGCCGATCGGCGCACCGAACAGCGTCGCCCCCAGCACGGCGGCCCACAGCGGGGTAGTGGCATTCAGAATGGCCTCGAAGCCCGCGCCCACGTGCAGCGCGCCGACCGCAAACAAGGTGAACGGCAGCGCTGAGTTGGTCACGCCCACAACCAGCAAGGGGACGAGTTTGTGCCGCAAAGCCGCGCGCGCTGCGGCCGTGCGCAGCACCGGCAGCAGCACCAGCGAGGCAATGCCCACGCGCAGCGCGATGAGCGGCAGCGGCCCGAACTCGGGCACGGCGATGCGCAGAAACAGGAAAGAAGCGCCCCAGATGGCGGCGAGCAGAAACAGTTCGATGAAAGGCATGGTAGTGATGGGAAGGAAGTATTGCGACGTAGGAGAAGCGCGTCTCAGGCCGCGCGCGGGCGGTGGGGCGCGGGATTTTGGGCGGGGATCGAGGCGGCGCGTTCGAGATCGAGCAGCGCCTGCTTGCGCGGCAGGCCGGCCGCGTAGCCGATCAATCTACCGTCATGGCCGACGATGCGGTGGCAGGGCACGACGATGAGCAGCGGATTGCGCCCCACCGCCGCCCCCACGGCGCGCGCGTGGCGGGCGGGCAGGCCCAGACGCTGCGCCAGCAGCGCATAGCTGGTCGTCTGTCCGTAAGGCACAGTCTGCAGCGCCCGCCAGACTGCCTGCTGGAACGGCGTGCCCTGGGGCTGCAAGGGCAGATCGAAGGCGATTGGTTCGCCGCGAAAATAGGCCTGCAGTTGCGAGCGGGCGCGCTGCAGCACGGGCGTGGCGGTGTCGGTCACCTCTGCAGGCGATGCCGCGTCGGTGAAGCACAGCGCGACCAGCGCATCGTCTTCAGCGGTGAGTTGCAGCCTCCCCAGCGGGCTGTCGATGACCAAGACGGCTTTCACGATGTTTCTCCTTCAGTCGCGCGGCGCCACAGGTGCACCACGGCATAGCCCCGCCACGGCGCCCAGCGCTCGGCATGGGCCAGCACATCGGCCGGATGGGTCAGGCCGAGTTGTTTGCGCAACACCAAATCGCCGGCGGGAAAGGCATTCGGCCAGCCCAGACCGCGCAGCGCAATGATCTGCGCCGTCCAGTCGCCGATGCCGGGCAGGGCCTGCAGCGCCGCAAGCGTGGGCTCGACCGGGGCGAGCGGCTGTAGCGCCACGCGTCCCTCGGCCACGGCCAGCGCCAGCGCGTGCAGGCTGAGGGCGCGCGCGCCAGTCAGGCCGCAAGCGCGTAACGCCTCGGGGGTGCAGGCGGCCAGTGTGGGCGCGTCGGGCAAAGTGCGGCACAGGCCTTCGGGCGCATCGGGCACGGAAGCGCCGTAACGCTGCGCCAGGCGTCCCAGAATGCTGCGCGCCTGCGCCAGCCCGATCTGCTGGCCGACCACGGCACGCAGGGCGATCTCGAAGCCGTCGAAAGCGCCGGGAACACGAAGGCCAGGCACCTCGGCGGCGAATTCGGGCAGATGGGCGTCGATCAGATCGGGACGCGCACCGAGGTCGAACAGCCGCCGCACGCCCGCCAGAATGTGGCCGATGTGCGGCGACAGACGTGACGGCAGGGTCAGACGCACGCTGTGGCGCTCAGGTTCGTGGGTCACCGTGATCCAGCCCGTGACCGGCGTCGCGCCCGGCTCGCCGGTGAACGCGACGGCGCGGCTGTAGCGATCGGCGGTGACGTGCTCCACCCCCTGCACCGCGCGACGCGCCAGAAAGTCGATCAGCTGGCTCCAGGCATAAGGTGGCCGGTAGCCCGAAGAGACGGAGATCAGATCGTCGCGCCCGCCGCCGGCGCCCGTGCGCCGCAGGCTCAGCGGCGTCAGCCCATAGCGGGTGCGAAACAGATGGTTGAACCGCCGCACGCTGCCGAAACCTGCCGCGCCGGCCACCGCAGCCATGGGCAATGCCGTATCGGTGAGCAGGCCCTTGGCCAGCAGCAGCCGCTGCGTCTGCGCATACGCCACGGGCGAGACACCGAATTCCGCCTCGAAAATGCGCCGCAAATGCCGTGGCGTGACGCCCACGCGGCGGGCGACGGCGCTCAATCCGGCGGGATCGCTCAGCCCTTGGTCGATCAGCGCAGCGGCAGAGCGGGCAAGCTGGCCCGAAAGATCGAGCACACCGTGACCCGGCGCCAGCTCGGGACGGCAGCGCAGACAAGGCCGATAGCCCGCCTGCTCCGCCGCCGCCGCGCTGGGATAAAAGCTGCAGTTGCGTTTGAGCGGCGTGCGCACCGCACACACCGGCCGACAATACACCCCGGTGGACGACACGCCGACGTAAAACCAGCCGTCGAAGCGGCGGTCGCGGGTGAGCAGCGCGCGGTAACAGGTGTCGGCATCGAGAAACATGCCCCCACTTTAATCACCCGGCGCGCTGCCGTCTGGCCGAAAACGGACATCAGTCTGCCTCACCGTTGTACTGCGCGCCCTGACTTTTGGGCAACACAGCTTTGCCTTCGACAAAACGCAAAAAGCCGGGTTACTCCTGCCCCGCTGCAGCGCAGCAAACGGGATAATCCGCCAGTAAAACCAATATATTTTTCCGGAAGACTCGCTATGAATGCCCCCCTCCAACCCGACCTGGCCGCGCGCGCGGCGCGGCAGGCCGAAGTGGTCGCCGCGCTTGGTGCGGTGGTACCGCCGCACATCCTGCTCTGGCAGCCCGAGGAGGTCACGCCCTACGAGTGCGACGGCCTCTCGGCCTATCGGCGCAAACCGCTGGTGGTGGTGCTGCCGGAAACCGAGGCGCAGGTGGCCGCCGTGCTCAAGGCCTGCCACAAGCTCAACGTGCCGGTGGTGGCGCGAGGTGCAGGCACCGGGCTGTCGGGCGGAGCGCTGCCCAATGAAGACGGGGTGCTGCTGGCGCTGGCGCGGTTCAACCGCATCAAGCGTATCGACCCCATCGCCCGCACCGCCACGGTGGAATGCGGGGTGCGCAACTTGGCGATTTCGGAGGCCGCAGCGCCGCACGGCCTGTTCTACGCGCCCGACCCGAGCAGCCAGATCGCCTGCACCATCGGCGGCAACATC
Organism: uncultured Thiomonas sp.; assembly: GCA_937927695.1. Lineage (GTDB taxonomy): Bacteria > Pseudomonadota > Gammaproteobacteria > Burkholderiales > Burkholderiaceae_C > Thiomonas. The sequence goes on from CALBRU010000334.1 coordinate 3,947, forward strand.
GCCGAAAACTCAGGCGGCGTGCATTGCCTCAAATACGGCCTCACCGTGCACAACGTGCTGCAGGTGCGCGGCTACACGGTAGAAGGCGAGCCGCTGACCATCGGCGGACTGGCCTGCGACTGTCCCGGCCCCGATCTCTTGGCGGCGGTGATCGGCAGCGAAGGCATGCTCATGGTCGTCACCGAGGTGACGGTGAAACTGCTGCCCAAACCCGTTCTGGCGCGCTGCATCATGGCCAGCTTCGACGATCTGCGCAAGGCAGGCGACGCGGTGGCGGCCATCATCGCCGCGGGCATCATTCCCGCCGGGCTGGAAATGATGGATCAGCCCATGACGGTGGCGGCCGAGGCCTTCGTCCACGCGGGCTACGACCTGGAGGCCAAAGCCATTCTGCTGTGCGAAAGCGACGGCACGCCCGAGGAAGTGGAAGAAGAAATCGGCCGCATGACCGAAGTGCTGTCGCGCTGCGGTGCCACAGCGCTGAAGTGCAGCGAAAGCGAGGCCGAGCGCCTGCGCTTCTGGAGCGGACGCAAGAATGCCTTTCCCGCCACCGGCCGCATCTCGCCCGACTATTACTGCATGGACGGCACCATTCCGCGCAAGCGCGTGGCCGACATGCTCGAAGCCATTCAGGGCATGGAGACCAAGTACGGCTTGCGCTGCGTCAACGTGTTCCATGCGGGCGACGGCAATCTGCACCCGCTCATTCTGTTCGATGCCAACCAGCCCGGCGAATTGCACCGCGCCGAGGAGTTCGGCGCCGAGATTCTGGAGACCAGCGTGGCCATGGGCGGCACCGTCACTGGCGAGCACGGCGTGGGCTTCGAGAAAATCAACGCCATGTGCGTGCAGTTCAGCCCCGAAGAGCGCGAACAGTTTTTCGCCTTGCGCCGCGCCTTCGATCCCGGCGAAACGCTCAACCCCGGCAAGCAGATCCCCACCCACGCCCGCTGTGCCGAGTACGGCAAGATGCATGTGCGCGGCGGCCTGCTGCCCTTTCCCAACCTTCCGCGGTTTTAACCGCGTCGCCATTCCGACCTTGGCTGCGACCCCGCGCCGCAGCCTCCCGTACATGCAAGCAGACGATCTGATCCCCCTCTGGCAAGACCTGGTGCGCGAAGCCGCCTCGCGCGGCGAGCGCATCCGCATCCACGGCGGCAACAGCAAGGCGCCGTGGTGGGCCGCCGTGCAGCACACGGGCATGGACACCGCCGAGCACACCCTCGATGCCACGCTGCTGTCGGGCATCACCCACTTCGAGCCGACCGAGCTGGTCATCACCGCGCGGGCGGGCACACCACTGACCGAAATCCAAGCGGCGCTGGCCGAACATCACCAGTTCCTGCCCTTCGAGCCGCCGCATTTCGCCCGCAGCGGTCGCGCCACGCTGGGCGGCATGGTGGCCAGCGCCATGAGCGGCCCGGCGCGCATCAGCGCCGGCGGGGTACGCGACTATGTGCTCGGCGCCACGCTGCTGAGCGGCAAGGGCGAGGTGCTGCGCTTCGGCGGCGAGGTGATGAAAAACGTCGCCGGGTTCGATGTGTCGCGCCTGCTGTGCGGTTCGCTCGGCTCGCTCGGGGTCATTCTCGACGTGTCGCTCAAAATCATGCCCGTGGCCCCGGCGGAGACCACCCTGCGCTTTTCCATGACGCAGGACGAAGCCATCACCCGCTGCAACACCTGGGCCGCGCAACCCCTGCCGCTCAACGCCAGCGCCTGGCTGCCCGACCGCAGCGCGGGCACCGGCAAAGGCATGCTCACCCTGCGGCTGCGCGGCGCGCAGGCGGCAGTGCAGGCCGCGCAGGCCCGGCTGGGCGGCGAACGCATGGCCGAGACGGAAGCCGCCGCTTTCTGGACCGGGCTGCGCGAGCAGACCCTGCCCTGGTTTGCCCCCACCTGGCCGGGCGATTCGCAGGCCGCGCTGTGGCGACTGTCGCTGCCCTCCACCGCACCCGCGCTCGATCTTTCCGGCACGCAGTTGGTGGAATGGTTTGGCGGCCTGCGCTGGCTCATCAGCGCCGCGCCGGCGCCCATCATTCATGAAGCGGCCCGGCAGACCGGCGGCCATGCCACGCGCTTTCGCGGCGGCGACGCCAGCGCGCCTGTGTTCGACACAGCGCAGGCCACGCTGCTGCGCATCCAGCGCAACATCAAGGCCGCCTTCGATCCGCACGGCGTATTCCCCACTCTTTTCTGATCCCGATGGAAACCCATCTCAGCCCCGAATTCGCCAGCACGCCCGAAGGCCAGCAGGCCGAAGCCATTCTGCGAAACTGCGTGCACTGCGGCTTTTGCACCGCCACCTGTCCCACCTATCAACTGCTGGGCGATGAGCTCGACGGTCCGCGCGGCCGCATTTACCAGATCAAACAGGTGCTCGAAGGCGAGGCGCCCACCCGCACCACCCAGATCCATCTCGACCGCTGCCTCACCTGCCGCAACTGCGAGACCACCTGCCCGTCCGGGGTGGAATACGGCCGTCTGGTGGACATTGGCCGCGCCGTGGTCGATGCCAAGGTGGAACGCCCCGCCGGAGAAAAACTCGCCCGCTGGGCGCTGCGCGAAGGCATGACCTCGCGCCTGTTCGCCCCGGCCATCAAGCTCGGCCAGGCGCTGCGCCCGCTGGTGCCCGCCGCGCTGCGCGACAAGGTGCCGCCCCGGCAGCGCGCAGGCCGGCGCCCGCAGCGCGACCACGCCCGCAAGGTGCTGATGCTGGACGGCTGCGTGCAGCCCACCCTCATGCCCAATATCGGCGCGGCCACCGCCCGCGTGCTCGACGCCGTGGGCGTGCAAGCGCTGCTGGCCGACGGCGCCGGTTGCTGCGGCGCCATTCGCCAGCATCTCTCCGACCACGACGGCGCGCTGGCCGACATGAAGCGAAACATCGATGCCTGGTGGCCGTTGGTGGAAAGCGGCACGGTCGAAGCCATCGTGATGGACGCCTCGGGCTGCGGCGCCATGGTCAAGGAATACGGTCACCATCTGCTGCACGACCCCGCCTACGCCGAACGCGCCCAGCGCATCAGCGCGCTGTGCCAGGACATCAGCGAATACCTGCCGCAGTTCGCCGCCCAACTTAAAAACCTATTGAAAAACAAACCAGTCGACCACCTCGCCTACCACCCGCCCTGCACCCTGCAGCACGCGCAGCAGGTGCGCGGCGGGGCCGAGTCGCTGCTGCGCGAGCTGGGCTTTGAAGTCAAGCTGCCGCTGGAAAGCCATCTGTGCTGCGGTTCGGCCGGCACCTACTCGGTGCTGCAGCCCGAGCTGTCGAAAGATCTGCGCAACCGCAAGCTGCAGCATCTGGCCGAAACCGCGCCGCAGCGCATCGTC
>CALBRU010000335.1 GCA_937927695.1 uncultured Thiomonas sp.
TCGCCGATCAGGCGCGCACCATCCGCATCCCGGTGCACATGATCGAGACCATCAATAAACTGAACCGCATCAGTCGGCAGATGTTGCAGGAAATGGGGCGTGAGCCGAGCCCGGAAGAGCTTGCCGAGCGCATGGAAATGCCGGAAGACAAGATCCGCAAGGTGCTCAAGATCGCCAAAGAGCCCATTTCCATGGAGACCCCGATTGGGGATGATGAAGATTCGCATCTTGGTGACTTCATCGAAGACCGCAATGTCCCGGCACCAACGGATTCCGCAATCCATGCTGCCATTCGGGAAGTGGTCGAAGAGCTTCTCGACAACGGTCTCACCGCGCGCGAGGCGAAGGTATTGCGGATGCGTTTTGGCATCGGCATGAATACCGACCACACGCTGGAAGAAGTCGGTAAGCAGTTCGACGTCACCCGTGAGCGTATTCGGCAGATCGAGGCCAAGGCCCTGCGCAAGCTGCGCCATCCCTCACGCTCAGACCGCCTCAAAAGTTTCGTGGATGGGGAAGTCACCATCCTCAACTGATGTTTTTGTGCGCCCCTCCAGCAGGAGCGCACAGCTTTGGGCCTATAGCTCAATTGGTTAGAGCAGCGGACTCATAATCCGTTGGTTACAGGTTCAAGTCCTGCTGGGCCCACCATCTCTGCTTACGCTGGCGTGGCGGTACACGAGCCCTGCTCTGGAGCAACCGAATGGCGACCATCGTCAAGACACCCTCAGGCACTATCTTTCCGAAGTCTCCCCAACCGAGCGCCCAGCACCCGCCGACAGCGACGCGAGACACGCGAAGCCGGTGATGCGGAACGTGGGCAAGTACTCGCTGGCCGCGCTGACGCCGGGGCTGATGGCCAAGAACCGTGACGACCGGCTCGCTGGCCTGGATTGCAGGGATGCTAAGGGCAAGCCTGCCCCCAAACCCCGTTCGCCCAACACGGTACGTCTCTTTTGGGCTCGATCCCATAGTCTCCCCGATATTGGTCTACGAAAGTCCTTACCGTTTACATCGGCGGTCGAGCTCCGCCTGGGCAAAAAACGCGCTGGCTAGTTTCAGAAACTCATTTGCACGACGGAGCTCTTTGACTTCTCGCTCCAACTCCTGGATTCGTTGTCGCTCCGACGCCACCCTGCCGGGCCGCTTGCCAGCTTCTACTGCCGCCTTATTCACCCACTCTCGCAGCGCCTTGCTATGCTGGAAGACGCGTGCATGTGGTGCCGGTGGCGATGCTCAGACGGATACACGACCCATACAGATGGGTTGTGGTCTTCTTACAGAGTTCTTAGAGTGATGGTGAAACGAACTTGGGTGGATATCCCCACCGTTGATCGTGCATACCTTCAGGGTGTGCTGGACAACTTCGTCTGGGCAGTCATCAACCGCGTCTCTCACTCTGGCGACATGGAGCACGCGTTGGGGCCGAGTATGGCCAGGGAAGGGCTTCGTTCGACATTTCTTCGGCGTTGGCAGCGGCCATGGAGATGTTCCGAGCAGAGACAACTAAAAGTACCCCATCAGTGAGGATATGGAATGCTCCAGCAACTAAACACCGCAGACAGTGTGCGCCGCGATGTGGCATCTCGTACCGCGCAGAAACACAAAGCCGAGTTCGGCCAGTTCATGACGCCTTCGAGCGTGGCCCGCTTCATGGCGACCCTGTTCCCACCCAGCACTCTGCAGACCTGCCGTCTACTGGACGCAGGTGCTGGCGTGGGCGCGTTGTCCTGCGCCTTTCTCGACCGCTGGGTGACGGGCGGCTTTGGCTTTGAGTCTGTCGAGGCGACGGCCTACGAGATCGACGAGAAGCTGCGCGGCCACCTTGCGCAGCACTTGGCCGGATACAGCCGCGTGACGCCCCGCATCATCGCGGGCGATTACATCGAGCTGGCGACCGCCGAAGGTCTGCAGGATCGAGGCTATACCCATGCGATCCTCAATCCGCCCTACAAGAAGATCAACAGCCAATCAGACCACCGGCTGGCCCTGCGCACTGTCGGCATCGAGACGGTGAATCTGTATTCCGCGTTTGTCGCGCTGGCCGTGGGCGAGGCAGCGCCGGGCGGGCAGATCGTGGCCATCATCCCGCGCAGCTTCTGCAACGGGCCGTATTACCGCCCGTTCCGTGACTTCATCCTTGAGCGGGCGGCGATTCGCCACATGCACCTGTTCGAGTCGCGCAACAAGGCTTTCAGGGATGACGAGGTGCTGCAGGAAAACATCATCATCCGCT
>CALBRU010000336.1 GCA_937927695.1 uncultured Thiomonas sp.
CACGACTTTGACGGCGACACGCGCTTTCCCGATTGGGACCGCAGCCGCTTCACCGAAACCGCCCGAGAGTCGCACGTTGCGCCTGAAGGCTGGGCCTATCACTTCGTCACCTACACCGCGACGACGGCATCGACAGACTGAGAGAGTGTGAACCGTGGCGGTGTGCGCAATGTTGTTCCAAGGCGTCGCCGTCTGGGCTGGGCTGCCCGCCTTTCTGTTCGCTCTCATGCTGCTGCTGGGGTTCCGCCTGAACACCCGGTTCACCTGGATTTTGTTGCTGCTCGGTCTCGCCGGGCTGGCCGCGCAGGGGCTCTCCATCGCCTGCTCCGGCTGGGTAAGCGCCAGCGCCTGGATGCCCGATTGCTGCGGTTTGGGCTCTGCTGCGCGCAAGCTCTCTGCTGAAGGGCTTTGGTGGCTCAATCTGGCCTGGCTGCTGCTGGCGCTGAGCGTCATCGCAGCCTGCGCAGCAGCGATCTGGCGGCTGGCTTTGCCAAAACGCAGTAAGCAAAGGGCTCCGTAACGCGGTTTTCATTCTGAAACATGCCGGATTTGCGCCTTCCGGTAGATTGCTCACAAACAAACACGAGGAGACTCCATGACAGCCGCGTCCACCGCCCCGGTCAACAAGACATCGCATATCGCCATCGCCAGTTTCATCGGCACGGCCATCGAGTTCTACGACTTCTACGTTTACGCCATTGCCGCAGCGCTGGTCATCGGGCCGGTATTCTTTCCGAGCGCCTCGCCCACGGCGCAGACACTCAACGCCTTTGCCACTTTCGGCATCGCGTTTCTGGCGCGGCCGGTCGGCTCCTTCTTGTTTGGACATTTCGGCGATCGATTCGGCCGCAAGTCCACCTTGGTCGCCACGCTGTTGACCATGGGGGTGTGCACCACGCTCATCGGCCTGCTGCCCGGATATGACCGCATCGGCGAGCTTGCTCCGTGGTTGCTGGTCATTCTGCGTATCGGCCAGGGGCTGGGGCTCGGCGGCGAATGGGGCGGTGCCGCTCTGCTCGCCACCGAAAACGCGCCCAAACATCGCCGCGGTCTGTTCGGCATGTTTCCCCAGCTTGGGCCCTCCATCGGCTTTCTCGTGGCCAACGGTCTGTTTCTGCTGCTGGGATTGCTGCTCAGCCACGCGCAGTTCATGGCCTGGGGCTGGCGTATTCCCTTTCTGGTTAGCGCCGTGCTGGTGCTCATCGGCCTGTATGCGCGACTCAAACTCACTGAAACCCCCTTGTTCCAGGCAGTCGCCAAGCAACCCCGACGCGTTCCGCTGACCGAACTGCTCAGCGGCCACCTCAAGCCGCTGATACTCGGCTCGTTGTCCATCGTGGTCTGCTACGCCTTGTTCTATATCAGCGCAGTATTCGTGCTGAGCTATGGCATCGGCACCTTGCATCTGCCCAAGCCGACGCTGCAGGCCTGGCTGATGCTGGCCATCGTCTGCATGGCCGTGGCCACCGTGTTGTCGGCCTGGGCCAGCGACGCCTTGGGGCGACGCGCCGTCTTGGTCGCGTCAGCCGGGGCCGCAGTGCTCTGGGGCTTCACCCTCGCGCCGCTGCTGGGCTCAGCCACCACCACGGGCGTAGGAATATTTCTGTGCGGCGCCCTTTTTCTCATGGGGTTGACCTATGCGCCGCTGGGCGCGATGCTGCCGGAGATTTTTCCCACGACGGTGCGCTACACCGGCTCGGGCGCGGCCTACAACCTCGGTGGCATTCTGGGGGCCTCGCTTGCCCCCTATGTCGCCCAGGTGTTGGTGGCGCACGGCGGATTGAGCTGGGTGGGCGGCTACATTTCCGTGGCGGCCGTCATCAGCCTGCTCGCCGTTCTAGGGCTGGGTGAAACCCGGCACCGCGATCTCGGTCAAACCAAGTCTGTTTCCATTTCCTGATGATTTGCGGGCCCTGTGCCCTGGAGGTTTTTTGATGCGCCGTACCACCCTGGGTTTGATGATCGTTTTCGCCGGATTGAGCGCCACCGCGTACGCCAAAGATGCGCCCATGGAACCCGGACTCTGGAGCATGGAGATTCACGGCACGACTCGCGTCGATCCGAACCTGAGCGTGCCGATGCAGCGCGATGTGAAGATCTGCGTCAAACCGGGGCAGAAACCGGAGAGCGTGGTGGTGCCGATGGACGGCAAGCAGTGCACACGCGAGCAAGCCACCTTGGCCGGTGGCGAGACGCAATGGACCTTCCACTGCGATTTGCCGCAAGCCAAGGTCACGCAGACCGGCACCTTCCGCACCGGTCCAGCAACGTTCGAGTCGAAATGGAACATCACCAGCGTCGCCCCCTCCGGCGCGACGACTCAATCGGACATGCAAGTGAACGGCAAACGCCTGGGCAGCGATTGCGGCGACGTGAAGTAAGAACCCACGCCTCAACATCGGGAATAAAAAAGCCGCCTCAAACATTCTTGAGGCGGCTGCGTCTCCTCGGCAGGCCGAGGCCATCCGAGCCCGGCCCACTCTTCTCCAGATACATCAGGCCACTTTGCGGTCGAAGAACTGCTCGTCTTCGGTCGAGCCCTTGAGCGCGGCGGTGGAAGCCTCGTTTTCGATCGTCGTGGTGACGGCGTCGAAGTAGCCAGTGCCGACTTCGCGCTGATGCTTGACCGCGGTGAAACCCTTGGGCGCCGCGGCAAACTCGGCTTCCTGCAACTCCACAAAAGCGCTCATCTGGTTGCGGGCATAGCCGTAGGCCAGGTTGAACATCGAGTAGTTCAGCGCGTGGAAACCGGCCAGGGTGATGAACTGGAACTTGTAGCCCATGGCGCCCAATTCCTTCTGGAACTTGGCGATGGTGGCATCGTCGAGGTTCTTCTTCCAGTTGAAGGACGGCGAGCAGTTGTAGGCCAGCATCTTGCCAGGGAACTTGGCATGAATGGCTTCGGCGAAGGCCTTGGCGTAGGCCAGATCGGGCTTGCCGGTTTCGCACCACACCAGATCGGCATAGGGCGCGTAGGCCAGACCGCGGGAGATGGCCTGCTCCAGGCCGGGCTTGGTGCGGTAGAAGCCTTCGACCGTGCGCTCGCCGGTGCAGAAGGGCTTGTCGGTATCGTCAACGTCGGAGGTGATGAGGTCGGCCGCTTCGGCGTCGGTACGCGCCACCAGCACGGTCGGCACGCCCATGACGTCAGCCGCCAGGCGCGCGGCGACGAGCTTGGCAACGGCCTCGCGGGTCGGCACCAGCACCTTGCCGCCCATGTGGCCGCATTTCTTCACCGAGGCCAACTGGTCTTCGAAGTGCACGCCGGCGGCGCCAGCTTCGATCATGGACTTCATCAGCTCGAAGGCGTTGAGCACGCCGCCGAAACCGGCTTCGGCATCGGCCACGATGGGGGCGAAATAGTCGATGAAGCCTTCGTCGCCGGGCTGCTTACCTTCCATCCACTGAATCTGATCGGCGCGGGTGAGGGTGTTGTTGATGCGCTTGACCACGCTGGGCACCGAGTTGGCCGGATACAGCGACTGGTCGGGATACATCTCACCAGCCAGGTTGGCATCGCCCGCGACTTGCCAGCCCGACAGGTAGATGGCCTGCAGGCCGGCCTTGACCTGCTGCATGGCCTGGTTGCCAGTCAAGGCGCCCAGGGCGTTGACGAATGGCATGTCGTGCATCTGCTTCCACAGACGATCCGCACCGCGGCGGGCCAGCGTATGCTCAACCATCACCGAACCACGCAAGCGCACCACTTCCTCTGCGCCGTAACCGCGCTTGATGCCCTTCCAGCGCGAGTTCTGCGCCCAGTCCTGTTCCAACGCTGCTACTTGCTGTTTGCGATCTGCCATCTTGCTTCTCCGGATGAATGAAAATTCGATGCCTGAGCGTAGTTGACTTTTGCGGCGCAGCATAGTCTTATGTCTTATATAAGAGATAATTTTATGTCTTTATGAATCAATGGTTTAAATCCTATTTTTTGCAATGCGGAACATTTTTTTGCTGAGTGAAAGCCTTCAAGCCTGCGCTGCAGCAGGTTGTTTTCACATCACGATTTCCAAATTTCGTATTGTGAGAAATGCACCCACCCCGAAAGCCTTCGCTACGCTCGACTCCGCCCTCAGGGGCAAGAAGCTTTTGGGGCAGCTCGCGTTTCTTTGAAGCATCTATCCACTTGCTCGTTCCATGACTTCCCCACCCTCTGCGGACAAACCGGCTGATCCGATTCGGCCGGCCGCCTTCACCCATGAGTCGCCGCGTCATAAGGCTGAATTGTTTTGGGTGTTCAACCACCTCACCCTGCTGGGGGTTGGCGGGGTATTGCCGTTTGCTCAGCGCATTCTGGTGGAAGACAAACGCTGGTTGAGCAATGGAGAGTTCGTCGAGATGCTCAGCCTGAGCCAGGTGCTTCCCGGGCCCAACCTGATCAATCTTGCCCTGATGGTCGGGCAGCATTTCTTCGGCTGGCGCGGGGCGGCCGTGGCTCTGGCGGGCATGCTGGTCGCCCCGCTGGTGCTGATCTTCCTCGTTGCCATCGCCTACGCTCAATACGCCAGCACGCCCGCAGTCACTCATGCATTGCAGGGAATGTCGGCCGTCGTGGCCGGGCTGGTGATTGCCATGGCGATCAAGCTCTTTCCCGCCATTCGCCATTACCTGCCCAACTGGGGCTGGGCGGCGCTGGCGTTTGCCGGGGTGGGCCTGCTGCGTATCAACCTGCTCTGGGTCTTGGTCGTGCTTGGGCCGATTGCCGTAGCTCTGGCCTGGTGGCGCATTCGGAGGGCCTGATGCACACCCTCTCTGTCGCGCTGGCTTTTTTCGGCCATTTTTTGCTGTGGTCTCTGCTTTCAGTGGGCGGCGCCATCGGCCTGCTGCCCGACATGCACCGCTATCTTGTGGTGGAGCAACATTGGCTCAGCGATTCGGCGTTTACCTCGGCCCTGGCGTTGGGGCAGGCTTCGCCCGGCCCCAACATGATTCTGTTTTCCGCCTTGCTCGGCTGGCAGATTCTCGGACTGCCCGGCGCCCTGCTGGCGGCCATCGGGCTGATTCTGCCGTCATCACTCATTACCCTGGCCTATTTCCGCTACAGCCGAATTCACAAGGATCGCCACTGGGTACGCGCCATGCACGACGGCATGGCCCCCATCACCGTCGGCCTGCTGCTGTCCTCCGGTTGGCTGCTGGCGCGGCAGGAAGCCACCAATTGGCAGCGCATCGCGCTCATTGCGCTTACCGTCGTGCTCGTCGTTCGCACACGGCTCAACCCCTTGTGGCTGCTGCTCGCCGGAGCATTGTTGGGTCTGCTCGGCTTCATTTGAGGGAGAAAGCACGAATATGCTTAAACGCATCAGCCCCCTGCAAGCCGAGCCGGTGTATAGCGTCGATTCGCTGCGCCAGATGGAAACCGAGGCCGCGCGCACGCTGCCCCCGCACAGTCTTATGCAGCGCGCGGGCAGTGCCGTGGCCCGGCTGACGCAGGCTTGCTATCCGCACGCAAGACGCGTCGTCGTGCTCGCGGGCGCGGGAAACAACGGCGGCGACGGCCTTGTGGCGGCCACGCAGTTGCAACAGGCTGGACGCGACGTGCTCGTCCTGGCCTGCGGCGCGGAGACGCTAAACGAATGGCGCTCTCGCCTGCCCGCCGACGCCGCGTGGGCCTGGGCGCAAGCGCAGGCGGCTGAGGTTCAGTGCATCCTGGACGATCAAAGCACTTTGCCCGAGGCCGATCTCTACATCGACGCGCTGCTGGGCCTCGGCCTGCGGGGCCCCATGCGAGCGCGGATGGCCGAGATCATTCAAAGGCTTAACGCGCAGCGCGGCGCCCCCGTGCTCAGCGTCGATCTGCCCTCGGGGCTGGATGCCGACACCGGCGCCGCATCCGACGTTTGCGTGCGCGCCACCTTGACTCTCAGCCTGCTCGGGCTCAAACTTGGTCTGTGCACTGGGCCCGCATCGACCTTGTGCGGCACGTTGTGGCATGACGATCTCGGCGTCAGTGCGGCAACGCATCATCCGCATCTGCCGATTGATGCCACCTGGCTCGGTGCCGATCAGATTCGCCCTCTGCTGCCCGACCTGGCACAGTCCGCCCACAAGGGCCAGCGAGGCGACGTCGCGGTGATCGGAGGCGCCGCCGGTATGACAGGCGCTGCCCTGCTCGCCGCCCGCGCGGCAGTCCAGCTCGGTGCCGGCAGAGTGTTCGTCGGCCTGCTCGATGACCAAGCCCCTGCCGTAGACCTGCTGGCGCCAGAGTTGATGCTGCGCTCCCCCGCCGCGTTGCTCGACGCGCAAGGCAGCCGAACCTGTCTGCTCGTCGGCCCCGGCGCTGGTTGCGACGGCACCGCCCGCACCTACCTAGCCCAGGCCCTGGCCCAATCCGTCCCCCTAGTGCTCGACGCCGACGCGCTCAATCTCCTGGCCGTCACTGATTCGCTGCAAACCCTGCTACGGCAACGCAACCCTATCACCACCCTATTGACGCCTCACCCCCTAGAGGCCGCCCGACTGCTGGGCGCCTCGGTGCAGGCGGTTGAGTCGGACCGCCTCACCGCTGCGCGCACCCTGGCTCAGCGCTTCGCCTGCTGGATTGTGCTCAAGGGTCACGGCACCCTCATCGTCTCGCCGCAACAAACGGCGTGGATCAATGCCACCGGCAATGGCCTATTGGCCACGGCAGGCAGCGGCGATGTGCTGGCAGGCAGCGCGGCCGCTCTGCTGGCGGCAACGGGGCAGGCTTCATCAGTGCTCGCCGCCGTCTGGCTGCACGGCCAGGCCGCTACCTACTACGCCCGCGCGCACGGCCCCTGCGGACTGACCGCCGCCGCGCTGCCGTCATGGATGGCGGCAAGCTGGGCTGATTTACCCTATCGTCGTCCTCGCCGTGGCATTGACGAAAATGCAGACTTTTGCTAAGTTGCTTCAATGTCTATGTTTTGCATTCTTTTCGCCTCAAAGTTATCGATCAACGCTGCAGTTGCGCGTGATGTCAGTGTTCGGTCTTTCGGAGGCGGCGAGGTCGCTTGTGGGGCTTTGCTACTGGGCGGGCTACTACTGGCTTTGCCATCTAATGCCGCGCGCGACTGATTGACGTTTTCATCACGTTTTCCAAATCCCAAGCGCCCGCGGCTCAAGCCACCGGGCGCTTTTCTTTTATGTGCGCTTGCCATGAAGATTTTCTGCACCGATCTGAGACGACTACCCACCGGCGGTCGGGCCCTGCACCCGCGACAGCCCGCCCGCCCCATCGTCGCACCTTCTTTGCCCTGCGCAACCCGATTCGTTTTCTGGAGATGACCTCATGTTGAAGCAACCGAACACCAAATACCGCGCCTTCCCTCAGATCGATCTGAAAAACCGCACCTGGCCCGATCGGGT
>CALBRU010000337.1 GCA_937927695.1 uncultured Thiomonas sp.
CTGGGCGACACGTTCACCCTCGCCACCGAAGCCATGCAGGCGCGGTGGCGGCTGGGCAGTCAGCCGTGGGGCGCGCCGGTCGATCTGCCTGCCGCAGGCGTGCCACTCCCGCTGGGCAACGGCTTGTCCGCCCTGTTCCTCCCCGGCCCGCCGCCCAGCCTGTCCACGGCGGATGTGTATTCCTTTGCGCTGGATCAGCCGCATGCCCCCGCGCACGCCGTCACCCCGGATGCCGACGCCTGGCGCTGGGTCGGTGCCGACGCGCTGCTGACGGCGAGCTTCGGCAGCGCCCAGTCCGTGCAATTGATGGCCGCGTTGCTGCGCGACCTGCCCGACACCGCGCAAGTGTTCGCCCAGGTCTCGACGGACGGCACGACCTGGCAGGCCGAGCAAGCCGTGCCGATCCACAACGCGATTGCGGTGCTGGTGCTCCCGGCTCCCGTCTCCGTACTCGCGGTGCGCTGGCGTCTGGCCGGGGCCGAGGGCGCGGCGCTGGTCTGGTGCTGGGCCGGGATGCCCCGCACCACCGACTACGCGGCCACGGTGGCGCTGCGCCGACAGTGGGCGTTGACCCAGGGCGACGCGCTCAACCCGTCGAGTCTGTACGCCGGTTCGGGCATGGGCGGCACCGTGGCGTGGGACGTGCTCAGCGACGCCGATCTGCGCGCCCTGCTGGCCCTGCTTGACGACAACCAGCAGCACGGCTGGCCCTTGCTGTTCATGCCGCATGTGCTGCACCCGCAAGACACCGCGCTGGTGCGGGTGGACGCCAGCGCCATCGACCTGGTGGACGAATTCAGCTACCAGCCCGACGCCTCATCGCAACGCCTGCTCAAACTCACCCTGCCGCTGCAAGCGGTGTACCAATAGGAGATCCCCATGCTGATCATTGACGCCTTCCGCACCACCATCGCCATGGCCTTGCGCGACCGCATCGACACCGGCACCACCAACCCGTCTGCGGTCATCGAGTTCTACACCGGGGCCATGCCCGCCGCGATGGGCGGTGCGATCACCGCCACCAAGCTGGGCACGCTGACCTGCGCCAACCCCAGCGGCACCGTGGCCAATGGGGTACTGACGTTCGCCGCCATCGCCCAGGACAACGCCGCCGATGCCGAAGGCACTGCAGGCTGGGCGCGGGTGCTCGACCGCGACGGGGCCGAAGTGCTCTATCTGTCGGTAGGCGCAACCGGCTCGAATGCCGACATTGAAATGCCCAGCACCAGTGTGGTGGCCGGTGGGCCGCTGCGCATCACCAGCGCAGTCATCACGGTGCAATAAGAAGAGCGCGAGATGGCCTGCTGTGGTTTTTGCGGTTTTGACTGGACGCATGGGGGAAATGCGCCTTGGTACGAAGTGCAGGACACCTGCCCGGACGGAACCACGGGCACAGTCATCCGGGCTGGGGTTATTGGGGATAGCCAGACTTCGGTTCTGATTTCGGGTGAATTTAACAACACGTCTGGCGTTATCTCGTTCAAATACAAGGTATCCTCAGAAAGTAACTTTGACGGGTTGCGCGTTGAGGTTATTAGTCCGGACGGTTCTCTGGTTTCAACCGCATTGCCGCTTCAGTCTGGCAATATCGGATGGACAACCAGCACCTTCGACCCTGCGAGTTTGTCAGCAGGAACCTATCAACTCCGATTCACCTACCTCAAGGATGGCAGCGACAGTGCGGGCAGTGATACGGCTTGGCTGACAGACATCAGCGGGTTGCCTGCTACTGCCGGTACTGCCTCCGTTAACGCTGCACTTCGTCTGAGTGCAGCGTTCTCCGCAGAAACCGATCTACGCGAAGCCGCGCTCGCCTCTCTCCTGCGCCTGTCAGCCCACCTTGCCGCCGCACCGGGGCGCAGCGCCAGCGCCTCCCTGCGCTATTCCCTGCGGCTTCGCTCAGCGATCACCGCCGCACGCGGCCTGGCCGCTGCCGTGCACCCCACCTTGCGCCTGCGCGCATCCGCCAGAGCCGCCGCCAGCGCTGCCTCACCCGCCAGCACGGCCCGGTTTCCGGTCTGGCTGGAAATCGACGATGCGCCCACCGCAGCCTTCTGGCGCGAGCCCGCCGCCTCCAAACTCCACGGCGCGGCGCTGGGCTGGCCGGTGCTCTCCAGTGTAGGCACCCTGCACCAGCCGCTGATCCGCCCCGGACTGGGAGGAGGAGAGTCGGGCAATGCCACGGTCACGCTCGACGATGCCACCGGCCTGCTCGCCCGCCGCTGGGCCACCCCGCCCATCCGCCGCACCGCCCGCGTGCAATGTCCGGCGGGCACCCTGCTGGCAGGCATGGTCACGGCCTGGACTTCCGGGGCGCGCACCTCGGTGCAGATCGACGGCGGACAGGTCTGGGCGCTGACCGACCCGTTGCCGCTGCGCACCTCCGCCGTCTGGGGCGCGTGGAAGGCGGTGGAAACCCTGCCACTGATCTATGGCCAAGCCACGATTCGCCCGGTGCAGTACGACCAGCAGGGCAAGGTGTTCCTGCTCGCAGACCATCCCATCGCCGGGGTGGATGGCGTCACGCGAGACGATGTACCCAGCAACGCCTGGGCGCACCACAATGCCGTGGACAGCACAGGCCGTCCCAGCGCCTTTATCGAACTCGCCACCCCGTTAGCTCAAGGCGAGCGCCTGGCCGTGGCCGTGCGCGGCAAGCTGCACCCGGTGACCGGGCAGCTCATCGATACGCCGCACGCCATCCTCGCCGATCTGGTGGGCACGGTGCTCGGCCTGCCGCTGCAACCCGGCAGCCTCGACCTGCTGCGCACGCAGTTTGCCGACTGGCACATCGGCGCGGTGTTCGCGGAGACGAAGATGACCCAGCGGGACGCCATCGACGCCGTGTGCCAGTCCCTCGGCGCGGCATGGAGCGCAGGCAGTACGGACTTCGCCCGCCAGTGGCCCGACACGCCGCAGACGCAGGCCACGGTGTCCGTCACCCCGCTGACCGCCCGCGATGTGCAGGCCAGTTGCCAGCACAGCGGCATCGCCACCGTGCTGCGCGTGCTCTACGACCAGGACAACGCCACCGGCCAGCCCCGGCGCGCGGTGCAGCTCGCTGCACCCGAGGCCATCTCCCGCTATGGCCGCATCGAGCGCGAGTGGCAGGCGCCCTTCCTGCGCAGCCCGCGTCAGGCCCAGCAGCTCGGGCAGCGGCTGCTCGCCTGGCTGTCCACCCCGGTGTACACCGTCACCTGGACGATGGCCGACCAGGCGCTGCAAGTGGGCGACGCCGTGCTGCTGGCCCACCCCGGCCTGCCCGTCAGCGGCCCGGCCCTGCTTACCGACGTGCAGCGCGACCTCTCCCGCGCCACGCTCACGCTGCAAACGCAAGTGGCCTCCGGGCCTGCCCCCGCCCTCGTGATCGAGCGGCTGTCGAGCAGTTTCGACCCCATCATCGCCTCCGGCACCACGGTCGAGTACGCCAACGGCAAGGCCGTGTTCACCCTGCTGGGCGACAACGGCAAGCCCCTGGCCGGGGCCAAAGTGATCCTCGACGGCAAGACCGTGCGCTACGCCGACGGCGCAGGCCGCGTCACCTTCGAGGCCGAGCGTGGCGCGCACAAATTACACATCCTCGCCACCGGCTACGCGCCGATGGACATCGACGTGACCGTCTAGGAGCCCCTTGTGGCAGACAATCCCGTCAACTTCCCCCGCCGTTTTTTCCCGGCACAGATCGCCCCCCAGCGCGATGTCGGCCCCGGCCTCGATCTGACCCTGCGCCTCAAGCCCGAATCGAAGGCCGTCAAAACCGGATGCGACCCCACGGTGTCGTGGGTCGGTGCGGACAGTTGCGTTCGCAGCCAAGTCCCCCCCCGATACCTGACAGAAGAAGGCGACGTCATCGATTGGGATTCGTCCCCGGCACAACAGATTCAAACTCAGGTGCTGGAGTTTCAAACAGATCGGAAGAGCACACGTCTGAACTCCAGTCACTAGCTTATCTCG
>CALBRU010000338.1 GCA_937927695.1 uncultured Thiomonas sp.
GGAAGGCATGTCGCTCATCCCCGGCCCGCGCCAGTGTGTCGGGGGTCGAGGGCGTCGCGCAGCGCCTCACCGATGAAGGTCAGCAGCAGCAGAATGCTCACCAGCGCGCCGAAAGCTGCCGCTGAAATCCACCAGGCATCCAGATTGGCCTTGCCCTGTGCCAGCAGTTCGCCCAGACTGGGCGTGGGCGGCGGAACGCCCAGACCGAGAAAGTCCAGACTGGTGAGCGCCAGCAGCGCGCCGCTCATGCGAAACGGGAGAAAGGTGACCACCGGCGTCAGGCTGTTGGGCAGGATGTGCCGCCACATGATGCGCCCGTGCGATAGCCCCAGCGCCTGCGCGGCGCGCACGTAATCCATCTGTCGGTTGCGCAAAAACTCGGCGCGCACATAGTCGGCCAGCCCCATCCAGCCGAACAGAGAGAGCAGCACCAGCAGCAAGGCCAGGCCGGGCGCGAATACCGCCGAAAAAATGATCAGCAGATACAGCTCAGGCATTGATCCCCAGACCTCCATCAGCCGCTGTACCGACAGATCGTTACGCCCGCCGAAATAGCCCTGCACGGCGCCGATGAGCAGACCGAGCGCCGTGCCCGTGACAGTGAGCGCCAACGCGAACAGCACCGACAGTCGGAAGCCGTAGATCAGCCGTGCCAACACGTCACGCCCGCGATCATCGGTGCCCAGCCAATGCCGCGCCGAGGGCGAAGAAGGAAAAGGCCGGTGCGCGAAGTAGTCGATGGTGGTGGCGCTGTAGGGAATGGGGGGATAGAGCGCGAAATTGCCCGGCGCCGACAACTTGGCTCGAATGTAGGGGTCGAGATAGTCGGTGGGCGTGTGGAAGTCGCCGCCAAACGTGGTTTCGGGATAGCTGTGCAGCAGCGGCAGATAGAACCGTCCGTCATAGCGCACCAGCAGCGGCTTGTCGTTGCTGATCACGGGCGCAAGCAAACTCAAGCCGAACAGCAGTAGAAACAGCCACAGGCTCCAGCGCCCCAGG
This sequence comes from uncultured Thiomonas sp., assembly GCA_937927695.1. Classification (GTDB taxonomy): domain Bacteria; phylum Pseudomonadota; class Gammaproteobacteria; order Burkholderiales; family Burkholderiaceae_C; genus Thiomonas. The sequence goes on from CALBRU010000338.1 coordinate 1,000, forward strand.
CGGTGCGCCTTGAACCGCGCCCATCCCTGCGTGAGAAAAGGATGGCGCGCGGGCTGCGCCTGCGCCAGCATGGCGGCGCTCACCGCAGCGCTCCGAACTGGATGCGCGGATCGACCCAGACGTAGCTCAGGTCGGCGATCAGTTTGGTAAACAGTCCGATCAGGGTGAAGAGATAGAGCGAGCCCATGACCACCGGATAGTCACGCCGCATCACGGCCTCATAAGACAGCAGACCCAGCCCCGGCAGCGAGAACAGGGTTTCGATCAGCAGCGAACTGGCGAAAAAAGCGCCGATGAAAGCGGCGGGGAAGCCCGTCACCAACGGCACCAGCGCATTGCGCAGCACATGCCGCCACAGCACGGCGCGCTCGCTCAGCCCTTTGGCGCGCGCCGTCAACACGTATTGCTTGCGGATTTCCTCCAGAAACGCGTTTTTGGTCAGCATGGTGATGACGGCGAAGCTGCCCGCCGTAGCGGCCAACACCGGTAAGGTGATGTGCCAGAGGTAATCGGTGATCTTGTGCCACAGGCTGAATTGCGACCAGCCATCGGAGACCAGCCCGCGCAGCGGAAACCACTGCAGCCAGGTGCCACCCGCAAACAGCACCAGCAGCAACACGCCCAGCACGAAGCCCGGAATGGCGTAGCCCACCAGCACTGCAATGCTGGTGGACAGATCGAAGCGGCTGCCATGCCGCACCGCCTTGGCGATGCCCAGCGGAATCGAAATCAGATAGGTGAGCAGAAAATTCCACAACCCGAGCGAGATGGAGACCGGAAGCCGCTCTTTGATCAGCGTCCACACCGCTTCGTGGTGGTAATAGCTGCGCCCGAGGTCGAAATGCGCAAACTGCCACAGCATGTCGAAATAGCGCTGAAGCGGCGGTTTGTCAAAGCCGTAGAGCTTGCGCAGCTCGGCCAGTTGCTGCGGCGAAATGCCCTGCGCACCGCGGTAGATACCCTGCGCCGTGGCCGCCTCGCCCGCTGCGCCGCCCTCCTTGCCACGCAGTTGCGACACCATCTGCTCCACCGGCCCGCCCGGCACGAACTGCACCACGATGAAGGTGAGGGTGAGCACACCCAGCAGAGTGGGAATCATCAGCAGCACGCGCTTGAAGATGTAGGCCCAGAGATTCACGTCGGCGCTCCGGAAGCGGGTTTGGGATCAGCCCACCAGCATTGCACCGCCCAGCCTTCGGGCTGGTAGTACAGCGGCAAGGTCTTCGGCCAGGAAAATTTGTGTGCGGCAATCGCCACGCGGAAGGTGTCGCTGTACCACTGCGGCACCGAATACCAGCCGCAGACCAGCACGCGGTCGAGCGCGCGGCAGGCGGCCTCCAGGCCCTGCATGGAGGTGGCCGCCACCACGCGCTCGATCAGCGCATCGACGGCCGGATCGCGCAAGCCCCAGACATTGTCCGAGCCCTGCACCGAAGCTGCGCGCGAGCCGAAGCGGTCGAACAGTTCGTTGCCCGGGCTGGTACTGCCGCCGTAGCGGATAGTGGTCATGTCGAAATCGAAAGTGTCCATGCGCTGCTGATACAGCGCGAAATCCACCAGGCGATAGTTGAGCGTGATGCCCAGCCGTTGCAACGCCTGCGAATAAACCGAAATGATGCGCGACATCGAACCCTGACTGTCGAGGTAATCGATCACCAAGGCCTGCCCCTTGGCGTTGCGCAGCGCGCCATCGCGCCAGTGCCAGCCCGCCTGCTCCAGCAGCGCGCGCGCCTTCAGCAGATTGCCGCGCAGGGTATTCGGCGGCGCCGTGGACGGCATGCGCGGCAACACACCGAATACCTCGGGCGGCAGTTGCGCGCGCAAGGGGGCGAGCAAGGCCAGCTCATCCGGCCCCGGCGCGCCATGCGCGTCGAACGGCGAATTGGCGAAATAGCCTTCGATGCGTTTGTAGGCGCCGTAGAACAGCATGCGGTTGAGCCACTGGAAGTCGAGCGCCAGCGCCAGCGCCTGGCGCACCCGCAGGTCCTGAAACTGCGGGCGGCGCAGGTTGACCACAAAACCCTGGAACCCGGCCGGATTGTGATTGGGCAGTTCCAGCTTTTTCAGCGCGCTGCTGTCGAATTTCGGGCCGCGATACTGCCGCGCCCAGTTGCGGGCGATGAACTCCTGCAGCAGGTCGTACTCCCCCGCCTTGAAGGCTTCGAGCCGCGCCGTGCCGTCGAGATAAAGCTTGTAGCTCACCTCGGAAAAATTGAACTGCCCGCGACGCGTGGGCAAATGCCAGCCCCAGTAGTCGCTGCGGCGGGTGTAGGTGATGTCGCGCTGCTGCGAGGTGCGGGCGATGCGGTAGGGGCCACTGGCGATGGGCGTATCGATTACTTCGTTGAACGCGCGCTGGCCCGCCCACTTGGGCGAAAACACCGGCAGGCCTGCGAGCAAAATGGGCAGTTCATGATTGCCCCGCTTGAAGGTGAAGCGCACCTGAAGCTCATCGAGTGTGGCCACGCCGGCGACGTCGGCGTAGATGCTGGCGAACTGCGGCGCGGCGGCGCTGCTGATTAGCGTGTTGTAGCTGTAGGCCACGTCGTGCGCGGTCACGGAGTCGCCGTTGGAAAACCGCGCCAGCGGGTTGAGGTGAAACCGCACTGAAAGCCCGTCTGCGGCCACGGCAATATCGTCGGCCAGCAGACCGTACACGGTGTTGGGTTCATCCCAGCTCGGGGTCATCAGGGTCTCGAACATCAGGGTGTTCAGGCCCGGCGCAGCATTGCCTTTGAGGGTGAAGGGGTTGAGCTTGTCGAAGCTGCCGCCCACGGTGGGAGGGGTGAGTACCAGGCTGCCGCCCACCGGCGCTTGCGGGTTGACGTAGCCGAAATGCGTGAACCCGGGCGGATACTTCGGCTGGTCATACAGGGCGTAGGCCGGTTGTTCCGGCTGTTGTTCCAGCTGACTCGCCCACGCAGTCCCAAACGGAAACAAGCCCAGCGGCAGACTTTGCAGCAGGCGGCGGCGGGCGGGAGATAGCGGGCGGGACAGGGCGTGTGCCATGCGAGAATTCTGCATGACTTGCCACGGCTGCGTGGCAAACCCCTGCAAGACTGCATCACAACTGAAAGCGCCCATCATGGCATTCCTTCAAGGCAAACGCATTCTCATCACCGGCCTGCTGTCCAACCGTTCCATCGCCTACGGCATCGCCCAAGCCTGCCACCGCGAGGGCGCCGAGCTGGCGTTCACCTATGTGGGCGAACGCTTCAAGCAGCGCATCACCGAATTCGCCGCCGAGTTCGGCAGCAACTTGGTGTTCGACTGCGACGTGGGCGACGACGCACAGATCGAAGCGACCTTCAGCGGCTTGGCCGCCCACTGGCCGCAACTCGACGGCCTGGTGCATTCCATCGGCTTCGCGCCGCGCGAGGCGATTGCGGGCGACTTCATGGACGGCCTGTCACGCGAGGGCTTTCGCATCGCCCACGACATCTCGGCGTATTCCTTCCCGGCGCTGGCCAAGGCCGCGCTGCCGCTGCTGAGCAAATCGGTGGAAGCGGGTCAGATGCCTTCGCTCATCACCATGACCTATCTGGGCGCCGAGCGCGTGGTGCCCAACTACAACACCATGGGCGTGGCCAAGGCCGCACTCGAAGCCACGGTGCGCTTCATGGCCGAGTCGCTGGGCCCGCGCGGCATGCGGGTCAACGGCGTGAGCGCCGGGCCGATCAAAACCCTGGCCGCCTCGGGCATTGCCGACTTCGGCAAGATGCTCAAGTTCAACGAGGCCAACGCCCCGCTGCGCCGCAATGTGGACACGCAGCAGGTCGGCAATGCCTCAGCCTTTTTGCTGTCCGATCTGGCGGCCGGCATTACCGCGGAGATTCTGCACGTCGATGCCGGGATGCACGCCGTGGTCGGCGGCATGGCGGGGCTGGGCGAGTAAATCACACGCCTGGCGTGGAAGGAAGATGGGCCATGCCGACACGAATCGTTCCCGTGCTGTGCTTTGCCGCAGTCTCTGCGGCGCTCCTTCTCACCGCTTGCGGCAAACAGACTGAATCCCAGTCCATCTCCGGGGCAAGCGGCGCGCCCGACTTTCTCGCGGGCGCAACCGCCTATACGCCCGCGGCATCCCCATCAGAACATCAAAACATTGCCGTGGCAGCGCATGCGTTCGCCGCCAATTCGGCAGGCACCGATCTGCCGGTGCTGTCCACCCCGCCGGTCAACACGCCGGCACAGGGCGCATTGGTGCTGGTACAGGTGCTGACCCAGAGCCCGGCCACCCTGCAATCGCTGCGCGACAACAAGGGCAACACCTTTCAGCCGATCTACCCGGGCCAAACTTATTCCGACCAAAAGGCGGGCACGGCCTTGTTCGTCAGCGAAAACACCCGGGGCGGCGCGGGACAGAGCTGGAGCCTGGTGAAGGCGCCGGGGCATGGTGCGGACGAAGCCAGCCTCTACGTCGTGGTCGTGGCAGGCGCCCGCCAGATCGGCGCCTGGGGCTTCAGCAACACCACGCCTTACGGCCTGCGCACCCCGCTGGAAACAAGGTCAGCGGACAGCATCGTGGTGTCGTTCTGGGGCCCGGCGGACTACAGCAGCTCCGCGCGCGATCCCTACAACCCCTACTTCGCCCCGGCTGGCTGGACGCTGGGCGGGCAGAACGACAACGGCTACAACCAATGCTCCGGCGCCTATGCCTGGGTTCGCGTTCCCTCGGCCCACACCGTGCTCGACCCGCAATGGTCGTCGAAGAAAAGCGTCAAGGCGAATGGCTCGATGTGGCTGGTCGAAGTGGCGCGCTGAAGCAGTCAGATCAATCGTCGCGCCGACGAAACAGCAGCCACGCCAGCAGGCCGGAGGCCATCAGCACCACGGCCACCATGGTCCAGAACCCGGCCTTGTCTTCCGCGAAAGGAATGCCGCCCACGTTCATGCCGAACAGGCCGGCGATCACATTCATCGGCAGCGCCACCACGGTCACCGCGGTCAGCACGAACAGGGTGCGCCCGGTGCGTTCTTCGATGCTGGCGGCGATTTCTTCCTGCAGCAGCTTGATGCGCTCCTGCTGCGCCACGAGATCGCGCAGCACCACCGAGAACTCCTCGGTGGAATGCCGCAACTCCTCCCAGTCCTGCGGCCCGAGGCTTTGCGGCGGACGGCTGAGCAGGCGAAACATGGCCGCCGGCTCAGGCGCCAGCAGGCGTTGCAGCCGCAACAGATTGCGGCGCAGCGCACCGAGCTGCACCCGGCGACGGCCCAGGCGGCCGGCCAGCAACTGATCTTCGATGGCGTCGACCTTGCTGGCGGTACTGCGCAGAATGGCGATGAGTTCATCGGCCTGATCGCGCAAAAGATGATCGACCAGCGACAGCGGCGAGGAAAACGTCTCGCCCGCCTTGACCGCGATGCGCAGGCGATCGATGGCCCGCAGCGGCTGCATGCGCACGCTGATGACCCGGCGCCGCTCCACACTCATCCACAGGGTGGAGACCTGCAGCGATTCGCGTTGTGCGAAGTCGTACACCACATCGTTGACCACGGCCACCAGCGCCTGATCCACCACCTCCAGCCGGGTGGAACGCACCCCCTCGCGCAGGGTCTCGAAGCAATGCTCGGCATGCGGCAGGTTGGCCAGCAACCACTTTTCAGCGGTGACATTAGCCGCGTTGAAATGCAGCCAGACGAAAGACTCCCCGTCCGTCGGCGCCGTATCACCGAACCAACGCTCGGCTTGGTGCAGATCCAGCGCTTGGCCGCGCCCCTGCGCATCGAACAGATAGCCGCAGATCAAGCCGGATTGGCCGGGTGCGAAAACAGAAACGGGAACGGTCATGGGTAGGGTGGCGAGAGTGGCAGTCGCAATGATCGCAAACTCCGGTGAACATCCCGCCGCGCACCCTTCAGCCCGGCGGTGCAACAATCGGTAAACATCACACAACAGGAGACTGCCATGCTGGGACTGATGCAAAACCATCCGCTGATGATTTCCGGGCTGCTCGATTTCGCTGCACGCTATCACGGTGACACCGAAATCGTCTCGCGCCGGGTGGAGGGCGATGTTCACCGCACCACTTATGCCGAAGTGCAGCAGCGCGCTGCGCAGTGCGCCAACGCACTCGACGCTCTGGGGCTGGCGGCGCAAGACCGCGTAGGCACCCTCGCCTGGAATGGCTACCGGCACTTCGTGCTGTATTACGGGGTGTCGGGCAGCGAGCGCATTCTGCATACCCTCAACCCCCGGCTGCACCCCGAGCAGATTGCGTGGATCATCAACCACGCTGATGACCGCGTGGTGTGCTTCGATCTCACCTTCGCCCCCATTGCCAAGGCCGTCGCCGCACATTGCCCCGGCGTGAAGCACTGGGTGGCGCTGTGCGAAGCTGGCGCCCTGCCCGCCGATCTGGCCGAGGCCATTCCAGGAGTGCTGAGCTTCGATGCGCTGCTTGCGGCGCAAGACACGCAATACACCTGGCCCGTGTTCGACGAAAACACCGCCTCCTCGCTGTGCTACACCAGCGGCACCACCGGCAACCCCAAGGGCGTGCTCTACAGCCACCGCTCTACCGTGCTGCACGCCTACGCCGCAGCCCTGCCCGATGTGATGAACCTGTCAGCGCGCGACAGCGTGTTGCCCGTGGTGCCCATGTTCCACGTCAACGCCTGGGGCATTCCCTACGCTGCGGCGCTGACCGGCGCCAAATTGGTGTTCCCCGGCCCGGCGCTCGACGGCAAATCGCTGTTCGAACTGATGCGAGACGAGGGCGTGACCCTGGCCGCTGGCGTGCCCACCGTCTGGCTCGGACTGCTCAATTTCATGCGCGACAACAAAGTCAGAATCCCCACCTTGCAGCGCACGGTGATCGGCGGCGCTGCAGCCGCACCTGCCATGATCCGCGCCTTCGAGGAAGAACTCGGCATTCACGTTCTGCACGCCTGGGGCATGACCGAGATGAGCCCGCTTGGCACCTTGTGCAGCCTGAAAAACAAACATCTGGCGCTGGACAAAGCATCGCAATTTTCCATTCAGATCAAACAGGGAAGGCCGATTTTCGGGGTGGATGTGCGCGTGGTGGACGGCAACGGCACCGACCTACCGTGGGACGGAAAATCCACCGGCAATCTGCTGGTGCGCGGCCCGTGGATTGCGAGCGACTACTACCGCAGCGAGGCCCCCAGCCCGTTGCAGGACGGCTGGTTTCCCACGGGCGACGTGGTCACCATCGACGCCGACGGCTACATCCAGATCACCGACCGCACCAAGGACGTGATCAAGTCCGGCGGCGAATGGATCAGTTCGATCGAACTGGAAAACATCGCTATGGCCCACCCTGCCGTGGCCATGGCCGCCTGCATCGCCCGCCCCGACCCGAAGTGGGACGAACGGCCGCTACTGGTTGTGGTCAAGCGCGAAGGCAGCACGCTGGAGCGCGACGAACTGCTGAAGTTCTACGAAGGCAAGGTGGCTAAATGGATGATCCCGGACGATGTGGTCTTCGTCCCGGCCATTCCCTTGGGCGCTACCGGCAAAATTCTGAAAAACCGCCTGCGCGCTGAATTGACCTCGCCTCAGGCTGCGTCCCCGCAGGCCTGAGGCAACACTCGGGCTTGAATGCCGGACTTCAATCAATGGTCGGCAGCGCCCTTGCCGTTGGACGCGTTGTTGTTCAGCGCGCCGGCCATGCGGGCCAGGGTTTGGATGCCGTGCTGCACTTCCTTGTCGCGCAGCATGTGCATCAGGCCGCCAAAGCCGCCGAGGTGCTTGTCGTCGGAGGCTTGACTGGCTTGGTCGATCACCGCGCTGATCTTGTCGGGCAGCTTGAGCATCTGCGTCATGGTGGCATTGAGGTCGGTGTCGCGCAGCCCCTCTGCCGCGAGGATGGCGTTATCGCGCAGTTGCCGCAAAGCGCCCACTTCGTAGAGGGTGACGAGTGTGGCGAGCAGCTCACGAACGGCTGGCAGCAGCTTGGGGTCTTGCACCAGTTCAGTGAGAGTGAGCACCGCTTCGGTCATTTCGCCGCCGAGGTTTTTCACCGCAAAACTACCCAGTTCTTCGGCCTGCGCATAGCGGTCGGCCATGCGGCCTAGCGCGGCCCATTGCGCCGGGTTGAGTGCAGGGGCGGCCGCGGTCGCCTTGGAGGTATCGGTCATGTCCATGGTGGTCTCCCGTTGCGCTGGCTCAAGCCGCCATTTTTTCGGCCATGATGCGCGCGGCGTCCAGACCCCACGGCGGCATCTTGCCCTTGGAGCGGAAGAACAGGTTCTTGTACTGCATCTTCAGCAGATAGGGAATGTGGCCGAGTTTGAGCACCTGGGTGTCGCCGCCGAACCAGGAGTTGGAGCGGATGTAGAAAGCTTGGTTGTTGCCGATGTCGCCGATGCAATACACCACTGGCTCCAACTTGCCGTCGGCCTGCTCCGCCGTCAGTCGCTTCATGTCCTTGGCAATTTGCTTGCCGACGATCTCGGCCTGCTGGTGGCCGATGGCGCCGAGCTTGGGCACGGTCACGGCGGCGCAATCTCCTGCGGCAAAGACCGTGGGATATTTGGGGTTGCGCATCAGCAGGTCGGTGATGATGAAGCCCTCGCTGTCGCTGATCGGCAGGCCCTTGAGGAAGGCATGCGGCGTCCAATCGGGGAAGATGATTTTCAATTCGGCCTCGACCGACTGGCCGTTGGCGAATTCCACGCCCTCTTGGGTCAGCCGCTTGATGTCCTGCGTCTTGTTCATGTAGTGAAAACCCATGCCGCTGGCGATGTCGAGCAACTGACCGACCACTTTCTCGCCCGCATCTTCGGCAATCAACGCAGCCGGGGTGAACACGGTGATTTTGTCCGGCCCGCCCTTGCCGTTCTGTCCCAGCCAGGTGGCGCAGGCCAGCATGGTCTCCACCGGCGGACCTTCGCACGCGGCCTCGGCCGCCGGAATGCTGCCGCCCGGATACGGCTCCAATCCCTTGGCGCCATCGCCCTGGGGAAACCGCGCCGAGCCGATGGCAATCGGGCCGCCCTTGTAGTCGTGCATCAGGTACTGGCGCAGCGCCTCGCCGTAGGTGTTGTCAGTAACGGTGTGACCGAACTGTGCGAAGCCCTCGATCTTGTCAAACGCCAGCCGGTTGCCCAGCGCGACCACCAGGTAGTCGTAGGTCGTGGACGTGGGCGCAGCGCCCGGGCGCTCGCTGGGCACATAGTCCACCCGCTTGGCATCCACATCGAGCGCGGTGACTTCGCCCTGGATGAAGCGCGCGCCGATGTCGTGCAGCGGCTCCAGGATGTCCATGGTCATGGTGAGCTGCGGATTGCGGTTCTCGAACACCTCCGCCGGAATATTGGGCACGTACAACAGGTAGGGTTTGCGGTCGATCACTGTGATGTCCACGCTGTCGCCCGCGTATTTACGGATTTCCTGCGCGCTGCCCAGACCGGCGAAGTTGCCGCCCAGAATCAAGACCCGTGGTTTTGCTGCACTCATGGCGTTCTCCTCAAGTGAGTTATTGATCCGGGGAAAGAGGGCCCAACCCCGGTGGCCGAATTCACCACACCACGACACTTGTGCGACAACCGACCACGTACCAACCATAGTCCGGCGAGTATGTCATTGCAAACCAAACATCTCGTTTATTGCATCCATTTACGACCGCGACGACCTTTCACAGAAAAGTGGTAACCAAACGCCGCATTTCAGCAAGACTTCATTTTTGAAGCGTCAACTGTCGAAACTTTGCGCTTCAAACCATCGCCTGCGCCACGGCTTCGTCGGCGCAAGCCGGCCAGATGTGCAGGGCTTCGCGCACGGCCAGGCGCGGGTTGGCCGCCTGCGTCACGGCGCTGACCACCGCCGCGCCGGATACCCCAGCGGCCCGCACCTCCGACATTTGCCCCAGGCTGATGCCGCCGATCGCCACCACCGGATAGCGCGGGGACAACCACTGCCGCCACTGAGTCAGGCGCTCCAGGCCCAGCGGGCGATAGGGCATGGCCTTGAGCGTGGTGGGAAAGACCGGGCCGAGCGCAATATAGGAAGGCCGTAGCGCGTGCGCACGGGCGATCTCGGCCGGGGTATGAGTGCTCAGACCCAGACGCAGCCCGGCCGTGTGGATGGCGGGCAGGTCGGCGGTATGCACATCGTCCTGCCCGAGGTGCACGCCATAAGCGCCCGCCTCGATGGCTTCGCGCCAGTGGTCGTTGATGAACAACTGCGTGCCCGGCACCTCTCGCGCTGCCTGCACGGCTTCGCGAATCTGCATACGCAATTGGGCGCCCTCGATCTCCTTGATGCGCAGCTGGATAGTGCACACGCCCCACTCCAGCAGACGCAGCACCCAGTCCGCATCGGGCACGACGGGATAAAACCCGATCTGCCCGGAGAGCCGCGCGAAATCGGGCGGCGCCTCTTCGGACTGCCCCGGCAACGGCAGCCAGGGCAGATCGTCGCTGTCAGCCCGCGCGTCGGTTCGGGTGTTCGGCCGCCCCGGCCCTGCCGCAATGGCCTGATCGATGCCGGCATGCGCTCGCAACTGCGCCTCGGCAGCGGCGTCGAGCACGCTCCAGCCCTCGGCCAATCGCGCGGCGCACACGCTGGCATGAACGCTGCCTGAACCATGCGCACTGCGCGGCAGACGGCGGCTGACGAGCGGCAGCACCGTGCTGCTGGTGACGACCCAGTCGGTGCTGTGCGCCCCCCAGGCATTGCCGCCTTTGATCACCACGGCGCGATTCGGTGCCCCCACCTCCAGCCAGCGGCTGCGAATCGCGCTGATCCATGCGGCCGGGGCAGGCCCCATCTCCCACGCGGGCAAATCGAGCAGGGCGCTGGCTTCCGCGCGGTTGGCGGTGATGAGATCGGCCCGTTGTGCCAGACGCATCGCCAGACCGCCTCCGTGCGCTTTGACCCAGGGCTCTGATCCGTCCGCCGAAGCCAGTTGCGGGTCCCACACCACCGGGCACTGCCGCGCCTCAACAAACTGCGCCACCTCCTCGGCCACCGCGGCATGGCTGATCATGCCGATTTTCACTGCGGCGGGTTCGCCATCAGCCAACAAGGTGCGCAGGCTGTTGCGCAGCAAGGCCACGTCCGCGGCCTGCACGCCCTGCACGCCGTAGGAGTTCTGCGCGGTCAGCGCCGTGGTGATGCTCGTCCCGCGCCATCCCAGCGCAGCCCAGGTGGCGAGATCGGCCGCTTGGCCCGAGCCCCCCGTGGGATCGTGGGCGTCAATGGTGAGAAGATAGGCAGTGGTCGTCATATTGGATTTTTGTCGGTTGGTTGCCGCAGTGTAGGCAAGCTGCGCTACGGCTCAAGTCTTGTAAGCTGAGCATCCCTATTTCAGTTCGGTGGCAAGACCCACTTGTCAACTTTCCCTGATCGTCTCCGTTGCTTTTCCATGAAACCAAACCTCGCATTCCCCGCTCTCCTCCTGAGCGCCTGCGCCTGGGCTTTGCCTGCGCACGCTGATGGCCCTCCGGTCAGCATTCAGTTCAGCATCGGCACGCCGCCTCCGCAGCCGGTCTATGTGGCGCCGCAGCCGGTGTATGCGCCGCCGCCCGTGTTCGTCGCGGCGCCGCCCACCATGATTTGGCTCCCCGAATTCAGCGGCTATGTCGCGCTGGGGGTATCGCAGCCTTTGTTCTACCTTGGCGGCCTCTACTACTACAACAGCGGTGGACGTTGGTACACTGGCCCGCACTATGGCGGCCCGTGGCATCCCGCCGCACGCATTCCACCTGGCCTGCGCAAATTCCATGACCGTGACTGGCAGCGGGCTCAAGACCGCGCTTATCGCCACGACCGCGATCCGCAATGGAAGCGTTTCCGCGCCGAGTCGCCCCGCCCCGGTTATCGCCCCGAGGGCGGCCCCCCGGGACAACGCCCAGACCACGGACGCGGCCCGGACCGGCATGACCGGGAACAGCACGGATACGGGCCTGACCATGGGCCAGGCAACGGCCACGGACGCGACAATCACTGAAAGCCGCGAGAGACAAGACCCCCATCGCGGCCCTCTAGTCAGCGCCCCTGCGCTGTCTTCAGGCCGGCCAGTCCAGCATCATTCGGGTTCCGTGATCCGGAATGCTTTCGACGCTGACCTCGCCGCCATGCAGGCGCACGATGTTGCGCACCAGGGCCAGACCCAGGCCCAACCCGCCGCGGCTTCGGCTGCGCGCGGCATCGGCGCGGTAAAAGCGGTCGAACAGATACGGCAGATGCTCGGCGGCGATGCCGCAGCCGGTGTCAGCCACTTCAATACGTATTCCGCCCCTGTGTGGATGAGCTGAGAGCGTGACGGCGCCGCCGCGCGGGGTGTGCGCCAAGGCGTTGCCGATCAGGTTGCCCATGGCCCGCTGCAGCAGCATGCGGTCGGCTTGAAAGGCCAGTTGCGGTGTCGCCTGCACATGAAGGCGCACCTCGGCCTCGGCTGCGGTTGCCTCGAAGAAATCGGCCAGGGTGCGGAGCTCCTGCCCGACATCCAGCCGTTCCAGCCGCAGCGCGGCATCAGGATGCTCGGTCTGCGCCAAAAACAGCAGGGTCTGGATCATTTGCGACAGACGCTCGCACTCCTCCACCGCCGATTCGAGCGCCTCACGGTATTCGCCCGGTTCGCGCGGTCTGCCTAGTGCCACCTCGAGCCCGCCCCAAAGATTGGTGATGGGCGTGCGCAATTCATGCGCCATGTCGGCGGAAAACTGGGAGATGCGGCCGAACGATTCCTCCAGCCGTTGCAAAGTGGCATTGAAGGCCAGAGCGAGCGTCTGCAGTTCGGCGGGCAGGCGTTGGGTATCGAGCCGTTTGTGCAGGTCTTGTGCACCGATGCCGCGCGCGGAATCGGCCATATGCCGCAAGGGACGTAAACCGCGCCAGGCAATGCCATAACCCGCCGCGGCCGCAGCAAGAATGGCGGCAAGCAGCACTGCCGAGAGGCGGAGCCGGTAATCGGCCAAAATACGCGACTCCGCCGTACGGTTCAGCGCCACTTCCAGGCGTATGGGTGCGAGCGCCGCTCCTGCCGCCGCCCTCGCCGTCAGCGGCAGCATGGCGGTGAGGTAATGCTGATCGTGCGGCAGATGCACTTTGTGCAATCGCGGCGCCCCCTGAACCCCCGGCGTGAGAAAAGCGGCTTCATTCAACGCACGGCTAAAGCCCGGTGTTTGCAGCAGCACGGCCCCACGGGCGTCCAGCAGGCGCAGGTAGAGATCGCGCGGCGCATCCGGCGGCAGCTTGAGATAGGCCTCCTGCCCCACCTCATCGCTCTGCACGGGGTGGGTCTGCAGCAGCGCGGCAACGGTATCGAGTTTGCGCAGCACCGACTCGCGGTCTTCCTGCATCATGCGCGCGCTCAAACCCCAGTACACCCAGCTGCTTGCCGCCAGCAAGATGAGCGCCAATGTCAGCGAAAACGCTCCCGCCATCCAGGCCGCCAGCGAACGCGGCGGCAGCCCGTACTGGCGCAGACGGCGCAGCGCAAAGTCGGTCCAGCCCAGCAGGCCCATGCCTTGCCTCTTTCGGCTCTCACCTTGCCGTGTACGCGGGGAAGGCCGGGAAGCGATCACGGCCTCGGTCGATTCACTTTGCATCGCGCACTTCCAATACATAACCCACCCCGCGAACGGTGTGCAGCAGCGGCGCGGGGAAGGGCTCGTCGAGCTTGCTGCGCAAGCGACGAATGTGTACGTCCACCACATTGGTGTCGCTGTCGAAGTTCATATCCCAGACCTGTTCGGCAATCAGGGTGCGTGACAGCACCTCGCCAGCGCGTCGTGACAACAGCGCCAGCAGCGCGAACTCCTTGGGGGTGAGCGCCAGCCGCTGCCCGCCGCGCTCGGCGCGCTGGCGATGCATGTCAACCCGCAGATCGGCCACTTCCATCACGTCGGGCAGGCGCGTGACCCCGCGCCTCAGCACGCTGCGCACCCGTGCCAGCAGCTCAGAAAACGCGAAAGGCTTGACCAGATAGTCGTCGGCGCCCAGCTCCAGCCCGCGCACCCGATCGGCCACGCCGTCGCGCGCGGTGAGCATGAGCACCGGGGTGGTCTGCCGGGCCCGCAGTTCGCTCAGCACACTCCAGCCGTCGCGACCGGGCAGCATGGCATCGAGCACGATCAAGTCGTACGGCTGGGTCAGCGCCAGATGCAGACCATCCGTGCCGTCAACGGCGACATCTGCGATGAAACCGTTCTCCCCAAGTCCGCGCTTGAGATAAGCCGCCGTCTTGGTCTCGTCTTCGACAATGAGAATTCGCATACTCGCATTGTCGGCTCGCCGCTGGCAGAGCAGATCGGAAGAGCACACGTCTGAACTCCAGTCACTAGCTTATCT
>CALBRU010000339.1 GCA_937927695.1 uncultured Thiomonas sp.
GACCACCGAGATCTACACTCTTTCCCTACACGACGCTCTTCCGATCTCGACGAGGAAGGCCTGAACGCTGGCGGCCCGCATGCGCGCGACGTGATCCGCGGTCAGAATGCCGCTCTCGGTCACAACGACGCGGCCCTCAGGAATCTGCGGCAGCAGATCGAGGGTGGTCTCCAGCCGGGTTTCAAAGCTGCGCAAGTCGCGGTTGTTGATGCCAAGCAGCGGCGTGCGCAGCGCCAGCGCCGCCTCCAGTTCAGCCGCGTTGTGCACCTCGACCAGCACATCGAGGCCATAGCTCATCGCCTCTGCTTCCAGTTCGATCAATTGCGCCCGTGGCAGGGCGGCGGCGATCAGCAGCACGCAGTCGGCGCCCATCGCAGCGGCTTCGGCGATCTGGTAGGCGTCGACCATGAAATCCTTGCGCAATACTGGCAGCGCGCAGGCCGCCCGCGCTTGCTCCAGATAGGCCGCCGCTCCCTGGAAGTACTGCACATCGGTGAGCACGGACAAGCAGGTGGCACCCCCGGCCGCGTAGCTACGAGCGATAGCGGCAGGATCGAAGTCAGCACGCAGAATGCCGCGCGACGGACTGGCCTTTTTCACTTCCGCAATGACGGCGGGCCCGCCCGCGGCGACTTTGGCGCGCACCGCAGCGGCAAACCCCCGCGTTGGGCCGCGCGCTGCAGCCTGCTCGCGCAGCGCCGATAAAGACACCCGCTCGCGCGCCGCCGCCACTTCTTGCGCCTTGGTGGCGAGAATGCGCTGAAGGATGTCGCTCATACGCTGGTCGCCGGTTTTTGCATGGCATGAGTGACGCGCACAAACTCCTGCATTTTGTCGCGCGCTGCGCCGCTGGAAATGGCTTCGCGCGCCATCTGCACGCCGTCGATCAATGCGGGCGCGACGTTCGCTGCGTATAGCGCGATCCCTGCATTGAGTGCCACGATGTCTCTGGGCGCGCCCGCCACGTCGTTGAGCGCCTCGTGCATCAGCTCGATGGACTGAGCCGGGCCATCCACCCGCAGCGCCTCCAGCGGCGCGGACTTCAGCCCGAGGTCACCGGGATGGATGGCGTACTCGCTGATCTGGCCGTTCTTGAGCTCACCGATCAGCGTCTCGCCCGACAGCGACACCTCGTCGAGCCCATCCAGCCCGTGCACCACCAGGGCGTGCTCGCTGCCCAGTCTTTGCAAAACGCGCACCAGAATGCCCACCAGATCGGGATGGAACACGCCGAGCAACTGGTTGGGAGCACCCGCGGGGTTGGTCAGCGGGCCGAGGATGTTGAAAATCGTGCGAACCCCCAACTCCTTGCGCACAGGCGCCGCGTGCTTCATGGCCGGATGGTGGTTGGGCGCGAACATGAAGCCGATGCCGCATTCGGCCAGACTTTGCGCCACTTGCTCTGGCGTGAGCTGGATGTTGGCGCCCAGCGCGTCGAGCGCGTCGGCCGAGCCGGAGGAAGAACTCACGCTGCGCCCGCCATGCTTGGCCACCTGCGCCCCGGCGGCGGCGGCGACAAACATGCTGGCGGTGGAGATATTGAAGGTGCGCGCGGAATCGCCCCCCGTGCCGACGATGTCGACCAGGCGCTTTTTATCGGCCACTTCGACCGGCGTGGCGAATTCGCGCATCACCATCGCGGCGGCGGTGATTTCGCCGATGGTTTCCTTTTTCACCCGCAGGCCGGTGATGAGCGCGGCCATCATGACCGGAGACATCTCGCCGGTCATGATGCGGCGCATCAGCGCGATCATTTCATCGTGGAAGATTTCGCGGTGCTCGATGACGCGCACCAGCGCATCGTGATTACTGATGGTCATGGAAGTGGCTCTCGTTCAACGCCAGAAAATTCTGCAGCAGCCGGTGGCCGTGCTCGGTCTCGATAGATTCCGGGTGAAACTGCACGCCCTCGATGGCGAAATGGCGGTGGCGCACTCCCATGATTTCGCCGTCTTCGGTCTGCGCGGTAATTTCCAGACAGACGGGCAAACTGTCGCGCTCGATGGCCAGCGAGTGATAGCGCACCACGGTGTACGGGCTGGGCAGATCGGCGAAGACGCCGCGGCCATCATGAGTGATGGGGCTGGTCTTGCCGTGCATGATCTGCCGGGCCCGCACGATCCTGCCGCCAAAAGCCGCGCCTATGGCCTGATGGCCCAGACAAACGCCCAGAATCGGCAGCCGTCCGGCGAAATACTGCAGCACCGGCACGGAAATACCGGCCTCGGCGGGCGAGCACGGCCCGGGAGAAATGACGATGCGCTCGGGATTGAGCGCCGCGATGGCTTCGAGATCGAGCTCATCGTTGCGCACGGTGTGCACGTCCTGGCCGAGTTCGCCGAGGTATTGCACCAGGTTGTTCGCAGCCCGGCTGTCGAGGCCGTAGTCGGCCTGCAGCCGGGTGCGTGCCTCGGATCCTTCGAGCCCCGCGATCTTCCGCGTGAATTCGCCCAGCGCGCGGCCCAGCTCGAGCGGACGCCCCGGACCTTCCCCATGCCAGAAGGGCAGCTTCCCGGTTTCGCCGGGAGCGGGCTCGACGACCACGCGATCGCGCGTGATCTCCTGGATTCGCCACGTGGTCGCACCGAGGGTGATCGTCTGCCCCGCCTGCGACTCGTGCACCATCTCCTCGTCCAGCTCGCCGACGCGCGGGCCATCCGCACCCAGG
>CALBRU010000340.1 GCA_937927695.1 uncultured Thiomonas sp.
CCTATGCCTGGCATTTCCTGGTGTCCGGCTGGGCGGCGCTGTGGCGGGGGCTGGATTATGTCGGCGTGCTCTGCGTGGAGTTTTTCGTGCTGCGCGACGGTCGCCTGCTCGCCAACGAAATCGCGCCGCGCCCGCACAACTCCGGCCACCACACCATTGACTCCTGCACCGTGTCGCAGTTCGAGTTGCAGTGGCGCACCCTGGTGAACGCGCCGTTGCCAATGCCCAGGCCGCACAGTGCGACCGTCATGCTCAACCTTCTGGGCGATCTCTGGTTCGACGCCGCAGGTCAGCAGCGCGAGCCCGACTGGGCCACCGTGCTGGCGCTGCCCGGCGCGCATCTGCACCTCTACGGCAAGCACGCGCCGCGCAAGGGCCGCAAGATGGGCCACCTCACCTGCACGGCGGCTACCCCTGCAGAAGCGCGCCAGACCGCGCTGCAGGCCTGCACCGTTCTCGGCCTGGAGCCGTTCTAAGGTGAGCGAGGTGAACACCGACGCACAAGTGCGTCCGCGCGAGATCATCGAGGCCGTGCGGCGTCTGGAGGCGGGCGAATTGGTCGGCCTGCCGACTGAAACCGTTTACGGCCTGGCAGCCGACGCCGAGAACTCGCAAGCCGTCGCCAACATCTATGCCGTGAAAGGGCGGCCCGCTGACCACCCCGTGATCGTGCATATCCACCGCGCCGCCGATCTGGGGCATTGGGCGTCCGATGTACCTGAACCCGCGCGCAAGCTTGCCGCCGCCTTCTGGCCCGGGCCGCTCACCTTGATTCTGCCGCGCAAACCCGGCGTGGCCGACGCCTGCGCCGGTGGGCAGAACACCATCGGCCTGCGCTGCCCCTCCCATCCCGTCGCTCAGGCCGTGCTGGCGATTTTCAAGGGCGGGCAGGGCGGGCTGGCGGCGCCTTCGGCCAACCGTTTCGGCCGCATCAGCCCCACCACGGCGGCGCATGTGCACGCAGAACTCGGCGACGACCTGCTGGTGCTCGACGGCGGCGCCTGCGCCGTGGGCATCGAGAGCACCATCGTCGATTGCACCGTGCAACCGCCGCGCATCCTACGCCCGGGGCAGTTGCAGGCGGCTGACATCGCGCAAACCCTGGGCGTGGCCGAGGCCGACTTGCTGCGCCCGGCAGATTCTGCCCCGCGTGTGGCGGGCGTGCTACCGGCGCATTACGCCCCGCGCACGCCGCTGCACTGGTGCTCCCGCGACCAAATCAATGCACGCTGGGAGATAGGCGCAGACGCGGGCGCGGGCGCGGGCCGGCGCATCGGAGTGTTGGCATTGCCGCCGCAGCCACTTGCGCCCCATCCCTCATGGGTCACGCTGCCTGCTGATCCTGCTGCCTATGCGCAACAGCTTTACGCTGTTTTACGCAGACTAGATGCGGCAGGGCTCGAGGAGATTTGCGTTGAAGTCTTGCCGCCATCGCCTGCGTGGCTGGCGCTGCGCGACCGGCTGACGCGCGCAGTGCATGGCTCGGGTCGCTGACGTCCTGCAAGAGCGGGTGGTTCGCCACAAAAGGCGAACATGTATCCTTTTGTTGCAAATCGGCAAACCTGTGGCAAATGCGCAGTACCACTCTTGCGACGCCATTTTCCTTCGGCTACGCTAAAGCGAACGGTCGTTCTTTTTTTGACCCGCCCGCCTGCAGGCCAGCAGGCATACAACAATGTTTGAGGAGATGTTCATGCGGAATCGTGTCTGGATTGCGCTGGCCTTGGCCA
Source organism: uncultured Thiomonas sp. (assembly GCA_937927695.1). Taxonomy (GTDB): domain Bacteria; phylum Pseudomonadota; class Gammaproteobacteria; order Burkholderiales; family Burkholderiaceae_C; genus Thiomonas. The sequence continues at coordinate 1,731 of CALBRU010000340.1, forward strand.
GTGCCTTGGGCTTGGCAGGTTGCGGCGGCGGCGGAAATCCTTCTCCGCCCTCTCTGGCCTCCGTGGCGAGTGTGAATGCGGCCAGTACAGCGCCGACATCGCCGCCAAGTGGAGGTTTCAAGGCTGTAGTGTCCTTCGGGGATAGCTTGTCAGACGTGGGGACCTATGGACCTGCGGTTCAGGCTTATGCAGCAATGAATGCCTCGGGTACGCCGCTCTACCCGCTTTATCAATACTTGGTTGGATCCAATCAGAGTTCACTAGCCAATTCGCTAATCGCGCAAGGCGTAGCAGCCGCGCAAGGAGTGGGGTTTGATCCAGCCTTGGGCGGTCAATTCACAGTCAATGGATCGACTACAGCAAACTGGGTGGTAGATCTGTCATCAACATTGCTTGGCCTGCCTGCACAACAGGCGATCACCCCGAACATTATTGGTTACGCGGGAAAATCGGCGACTTGCCCTCTCAAAATTAATTGTTTTGGCTTTGCACAAGGCGGTTCGATGGTGAGCAATCCCATTGGCATCGGCCATAGCGGCGGGGCTTTGACCCTGCCAGTCACCACACAAGTGCAAAATTATCTCGCGCAGTTCAATGGCAGTTTCAACAGCAACCAGTTGGTCACCGTGCTGGCTGGTAACAACGACATTTTTACGGCTCTGGGTACGGTAAGCGCCACAGTGACGCAAGCCGTCACGCAGGCAGTCACAAGCGCTTTGCAGCAAAACCCCAGCCTGACGCCGGCGCAGATCGCGCAAATCCAAGCGGAAGCGCAGCAATCCGCAACCACTTCTGCAGTCAGTGCAGCGCAGACCAACGTCGCGATCGCGGCTGATGAACTGGCGGCTCAAATCAAGCTCATCACCAGCAAAGGGGCGAAATATGTGATGGTCTACACCTTGCCGGACTCATCGCAGACGCCGTTTGGCCGTGGCCTGCCCTACACTGGTATGACGCCTCCGCAAGCGCCGCCAGCGGGCTATGTGTGTGACAACACCGTCACGACGACACCCTGCTATCTGTTGTCGAATCTTGTGCAGGTCTTCAATCAGCGCCTGCTCAACGATCTGCAAGGCCAGCCGGTCAAGGTGCTCGACGGCTACAGCCTGCTCAACCAGGAGGTCACCAATCCCGCGCAATTCGGCTTCACCAATGTGACCACCCCTTGGTGCAACCCGGCGACCACGAGCTCTCTGTTGTGCAACGTCAACACTCCGTATGCCGCCGCCGGTGCCAGTGCGGCTAATTTGGGCACTTGGCTGTTTGCCGATACCGTTCACCCCACACCTGCTGGTTACAAAATCATTGCTAGCACGACACTGCAGGCGATGAAGGGTTTTGGCTGGATTTCGCAATGACAACGAGGAGACGAGCAATGAATGCCTTACAACGCACTGTGCTTGGCAGCATTTTTTCCGCCGCCAGCCTGGCTCTTCTGCCCACCGCGCATGCCGATGATTTTCCGAAAAACATCATCTATGTCGGCGCTGCCTATCTCAACAACCATCCTAGCCAGCCGAATCTGAGCGGCTACAACACCCCGCCCAATCTCAATTTGGCTGAGGGCAATGCCATGACTCTCGGTCTAGGGTATGTGCGCAACCTGCCCGGGCCGTGGAGTTTCGAGCTGGCGCTGGGTTATCCGCCCACGGTGCGCACCTATGCAGAGGGTAGCGGCTGGCGCACGCTCAGTGGCGTTGGTGTGACCGATGTGGATGTGTACTCGCCAACGGCATTCATCAACTTCCACATTCGAGGAAAAGAGGCGAAGTGGGATCCCTTCGTCGGCTTGGGTGTCAACTACACGTGGTTCCGCAACACCAAGGCATTGCCGCCGCTTGAGCATGCGCAAGGGCCAACCGATATCCATCTATCGAGCGATTTGACCTGGGCCGCCCACATTGGTCTGATCTATCGCTTCAACTCGCGTTGGTCGTTGGTGAGTACCGTCGCTTATTCGGATGTACGCAGCACGCTGACCTCCACCTCATATACGACGCGGGATCGCTCGGTCATCACCAGCCAGGCGTCGACGAACATCAAGTTCAATCCGGTGGTCTACACCCTGGCTGTGGGGTATAGTTTTTAAAAGCTTGCTCACGCTGCAAGTTGTGGAAAGAGGGGGCTTCGGCCCTCTTTTTTTGGACACCGCAAGCAGAAAATAATCTGTCTTTATATACAGCTGTGCTACATTGCGCCGCAGTGCAATTCAGACATGAGGGACGTGCCATGGAACAGGGAAAATCCACAGTGAATCCAGAAAAAGCCAAGGCGCTTGCCGCCGCGCTGTCGCAGATTGAAAAGCAGTTTGGCAAGGGCACCATCATGCGCATGGACGATGGCGAGGCGCAGCGCGACATCCAGGTGGTGTCCACCGGCTCGCTGGGCCTTGACATCGCACTGGGTGTGGGTGGCTTGCCGCGCGGCCGGGTGGTAGAAATCTACGGGCCAGAGTCCTCAGGCAAGACCACGCTCACCCTGCAGGTCATTGCCGAAATGCAGAAGCTCGGCGGCACTTGCGCCTTCATCGATGCCGAGCATGCGCTCGACGTGCAATACGCCTCCAAACTCGGGGTGCAACTGCCTGATTTGCTGATTTCCCAGCCCGATACCGGCGAGCAGGCGCTTGAAATCGTCGACGCGCTGGTGCGCTCCGGTTCGGTGGACATGATCGTGATCGACTCGGTGGCTGCGCTCACGCCCAAGGCCGAAATCGAGGGCGAGATGGGCGATTCGCTGCCGGGTCTGCAGGCCCGGCTGATGAGCCAGGCGCTACGCAAGCTCACCGCCAACATCAAGCGCACCAACTGCCTGGTCATTTTCATCAACCAGATCCGCATGAAAATCGGCGTGATGTTCGGCAATCCCGAAAC
>CALBRU010000341.1 GCA_937927695.1 uncultured Thiomonas sp.
CGCTCGATCACATCGAAAAACAGCTCGATCTGCTGTACGAGGTGCTGGAACAACGCGGCCTGCCCGCAGGCTCCGCCGCCGCGCAGCGGCTATTTTCTTGACCGGCAGGCTTTGACGGCCCGCATGCTTTACTGATGACCCAGCCCGATCTTTTCGCGCAGCCCGCCGAGCGCGCGGCGCAATTGCGCGCCGAAATTGCCCGTCTCGATCACGCCTACTATGTGCTCGACGCCCCGCTGGCGCCCGATGCCGACTATGACGCGCTGTTTCGGGAGTTGCAGCAAATCGAGGTCGATCATCCCGAGCTACGCACTCCCGACTCGCCGACCCAGCGTGTGGGCGGCGCGCCCCTGCCCGAATTCGCCCCGGTGCGGCACGCCGTGCCCATGCTGTCCATCCAGACCGAAACCGACACCACGCCCGAAGGCGCAGCGGCGTTCGACCAGCGGGTACGCAACCGCCTCGGCCTGAGCGCGGACGATCCGCCCGTCAACTACTGCGCCGAACTGAAATTCGACGGTCTGGCCATCAGCCTGCGCTACGAGCACGGCCAACTGGTGCAGGCGGCCACCCGTGGCGATGGCGAAACCGGCGAAGACGTCACGCAGAACGTGCGCACCATACGCAGCGTGCCGCTGCAATTGCGCGGCAACGCACCGGCGGTGCTCGAAGTGCGCGGCGAAGCCCTGATGAAGCGCGCCGACTTCGAGCGCTACAACGCCCGCCAGCGCGACAAGGGCCTGCCCACCCTGGTCAACCCGCGCAACGGCGCGGCCGGCAGCATTCGCCAGCTCGACCCGGCTATCGCCGCACAACGCCCGCTGGCCTTCTACGCCTACGGCTGGGGCGAGATTGTCGGCTGGAGCAACCAGCCCGAAACGCATCACGCCATGCTCGACGCGTTCGAAACCTTCGGTCTGCCGGTGGCGCGAGAGCGGGTGCATGGCCCCGGCGTGCAGACCCTGATCGACTTCCATGCCCGCATCGCCGCGGCGCGCGACGGGCTGCCCTTCGACATCGACGGCGTGGTCTATAAGGTGGACAGCCTCGCGCTGCAACGGCAACTGGGCTTCCGCAACCGCGAGCCGGTGTGGGCCGTGGCGCACAAATACCCGGCGCAGGAACGCAGCACCCGGGTTCTCGCCATCGACATCCAGGTCGGGCGCACCGGCAAGCTCACCCCGGTAGCCAAGCTGGAGCCGGTGTTCGTCGGCGGCGTGACCGTGACCAACGCCACCCTGCACAACGAGGACGAAGTGCGGCGCAAGGATGTGCGCGTGGGCGACACCGTGATCGTGCGCCGCGCCGGCGATGTGATTCCTGAAGTGGTCAGTGTGCAACTCGATCAACGTCCGCCAGATGTTGGCGAACCCTTCGATCTCTACAAACAGCTCGGTGGGCATTGCCCGGTGTGCGG
>CALBRU010000342.1 GCA_937927695.1 uncultured Thiomonas sp.
CTAACATCTTCAAGCCCTTGCGCGCATCGAGCAGGGCGATGTCCTGGGGCGTGGTGACGATGATGGCGCCGGTCAGCGGCACGCGCTGGCTCAGGGTCAGTTGAATGTCGCCGGTGCCCGGAGGCATGTCCACGATGAGGTAGTCGAGGTCTTGCCACGCGGTCTGGCGCAGCAGTTGTTCGAGGGCCTGCGTGGCCATGGGGCCGCGCCAGATCATGGGGTTGTCGGCCTCGATCAGAAAGCCGATGGACATGATCTGCACGCCGTAGTTTTCCAGCGGCTCCATGTTCTGGCCATCGCGGCTTTGCGGCTGGCCGGAAACGCCCATCATCATGGGCTGCGAAGGGCCGTAGATGTCAGCATCGAGCAGGCCGACACGGGCACCCTCCGCCGCCAGCGCGAGCGCGAGGTTGGCCGCGGTGGTGCTCTTGCCCACACCGCCTTTGCCCGAGGCCACCGCGATGATGTTCTTCACTTCCGGCAGAGGTTTGAGCCCGCGCTGCACCGCGTGCGACACCACCCGGCTGCGCACCGCCACCGAGACGTTGTGCACACCCGGCACGGCGCGCAGCGCTGCGATGACCTGCTTTTGCAGTTCGGCATGCAGGCTGCGGGCGGGGTAGCCGAGTTCAACTTCGAGGGACACGTCGCCGCCGTCCACGCGCAAGTTTTTGATGGCTTTTTCCGCGACCAGCGAAGCGCCGGTTTGCGGGTCTTGGAGGGTTTGCAGCGCGGCCTGAACCGCAGAATCGAGAGCTTGGGACATGGTCAAACTGATGGAGGGGTGCCGAGTTGTTCGTGCCGATGGAATTTTGAGCCACCGTGCCGACTCAATTTTGACCCGGGGTCTAAGGGCGACTGCTGGGCAGCCGGATGGCGATAAGTCTACGGTTTTTGCTTAGGGTTGGCTCTTGGTTGGCGGATTTGGATCCTTGAGGCAAGCTGCGTCGAGCGCGGCCCAGAGCGGTTTGCCCCCAAAGGTTGGGGTGTCATTGTGGTGGCCCGGGTTCGCTCGGACGGGTAGCTTCTCCAGTGCCCGAGCATGCGCGAGGGTTGTGTTCGCCGTGCCGCGCACCTAGCAGCCTGGAGCCGCGGGCCTCATCTCGCTCTGGGGAGCCTGACGCGAACGCGGCAGGTCTGGGGATCCTCTCAGTGCAGTACGGCAAGATCGCGCGCCATGCGAATGGCTGCAATCAGGCTGGAGGGGTCGGCTTGGTCGCGTCCGGCGATGTCGAACGCCGTACCGTGATCGGGGCTGGTCCGCACAAAGGGCAGGCCCAGCGTGACGTTGACGCCCTGCTCCACGCCGAGATACTTCACCGGAATCAGGCCCTGATCGTGATACATCGCCACCACGATGTCGAAGGCGCCCGGGTGCTCGGGCGGCGCGTGACGCGCGCGCATGAACACGGTATCAGGCGGGTAAGGCCCGCTGGCGGCAATGCCTTCGCTGCGCGCCTGAGCGATCGCCGGGGCGATGATCCGCTCTTCCTCGTCGCCAAACAGGCCTGACTCGCCCGCGTGCGGGTTCAGCCCGGCTACGGCGATGCGCGGCTGCGCCAGCCCCCAGCCACGTGCAGCCTGATGAGCGATGCGCAAAGTCTGCAAAACGGCTTCGGTCGTCACCGCATCGATGGCTTGCCGCAAGGCCATGTGCACAGTCACCAGCACGGTTTTGAGTTGCTCGTTGGCGAGCATCATGCGCACGGGTACGCCGCCCGCGATGTGCTGCAGAATTTCGGTATGTCCGGGAAAGTTCACGCCCGCGGCATGCAGCGCCGCTTTGTGGATGGGCGCCGTCACCACGGCGGCTACCCGACCCGCGAGGGCATCTTGGGCCGCGGCTTCGATGCACGCATAGGCCGCCGCACCAGCACGGGCGTCCACCTGCCCGATGACGAGGTCGGCAGGCAGCGCAACGATGGGCAGCACGGGAATGGCCCCGCGCGGAACCTTGTTCCAATCGGCCAGTTCGTCGAGTTCCACGATAGCCGGACGGCTACTGTCGGGTGAAAACCGCAGGGTGCGCGCCGTGCGGGCCAGCCAAGCCGCGTCGCCGTAGATCACGCACCCGCTCGCCTCGCCTTGCGCAAAAGCCCGCACGAGGGTTTCGGGGCCGATGCCGCAGGGGTCGCCCATAGTCAGGGCAATCGGGCGGTTGGGCGAGGATTCAGGCGGGGTTGTCGAGGTCGATGAAGACATGGTCGAGTCCATAGTGAGCGGCCAGATGGTCGCCGAGCGCACGAATGCCGTCGCGCTCAGTGGCATGGTGGCCGCAGGCGAGATAAGTGATGCCCATTTCACGCGCGAAATGCGCCGTGGGTTCGGAAATTTCGCCGCTGACAAAGGTGCGCGCCCCCGCGGCCCAGGCGTCTTCGATCCAGTCCTGCGCGCCGCCGGTGCACCAGGCCAATGTCCCGACAGGCGCATCGGCCTCGCCCACCACCAGGGGCGTGCGCCCCAGATCGCGCGCAACGGCCTGCGCGAGTTGGCCGACCGTCGCTTGCGGCGCGCTGCCCAGACAGCCCAGTT
>CALBRU010000343.1 GCA_937927695.1 uncultured Thiomonas sp.
CCTTGCCGAGGGACAGTGTGCCCATGACCACTGCACGCTTGTAATCTTGCAGGGCGCCGGTCACGATCTCGGAGGCCGAGGCCGATCCGCCGTTGATGAGCACCACCAGTTTCACTGTCTTCACGCCTGCGGGCAGGGTGTCGAGCGGGTTATCGCCCGGGCGGCTGAGGTAGTCGCTCGGGGTGTTGCGGTAGGTGGAGTTGGCCTCGGGCATCTGGCCCTTGGTGCTGACGATCACGGCGTCGTTCGGCAGGAACACCGAAGCCACGCCTACGGCACTTTCGAGCAGACCGCCCGGATCGTTGCGCAGATCGAGGATCAGGCCCTTCATGTTCGGGTCTTCCTTATACAGCGCGTCGATTTTTTTGACGAAGCTGCTCAGCGTGTCCGATTGGAACTGGGTGATACGAATCCAGCCATAGCCCGGGGCGATCATCTTGCCCTTGACGCTCTGCACCTGAATCAGCTCGCGGGTCACGGTGAAGGTGAGGGTGCGGTTTTCCGACTTGCGCAGCACGGTGAGGGTGACCTTGGTGCCGGGTTTGCCGCGCATGAGCTTGACCGCTTCGCCCAGGCTCAGTCCCTTGACGGCGGTGTTGTCGATGCGAGTAATCAGGTCGCCCGCATGAATGCCGGCCCGCGCAGCAGGCGAGCCCTCGATGGGCGAAACCACTTTCACCAAACCATCTTCGGCGGCGATTTCAATGCCCACGCCGACGAATTTGCCGCTGGTGCTTTCCTTGAAGTCCTTGAAGTTCTTCTTATCCAGATATTCCGAGTGCGGATCGAGGTTGTTCACCATGCCGTTGATGGCGTTTTCGATCAGTTTCTTGCCCTCGACCGGCTCAAAGAAGTCGGCCTTGATCAGACCGTACACGGCGGCGAACTGCTGCAGTTCTTCCAGGGGAAGCGGCGAAACGGTGTTGCGCGCCAGCGCCTGGACTTGCAGGGTCGCCATGATGCCGGTGATGGCGCCAACGACAACCCAGGCTGCGACTCGAAATTTACTGGCCATGGTGGGTCAAACGGAGTGTCTGCTAGAGGAGCGGGCAGTATAGGGGTTGCGCTATTTTTGTGACGCGAGCACTGCACTTCCCGCAGGGCGTCTGCGGAATAACGTCAACGGGTACGGACTAGACACAAGCCACGCCACAAGCCACGCAGGCCGTAACTCAGACCTTGCCGCCCGCAGCGTTGAGGTAATAGCGCTGCAGCGGCTTGAGATCGGCGTCGAGCTCGTACACCAGCGGAATGCCGTTGGGGATGTTCAGCCCGGTGATGTCTTCGTCCGAGATGTTTTCCAGGTACTTCATGATGGCGCGCATGGAGTTGCCGTGCGACACAACCAGCGTGCGCTTGCCCGCCTTGATGGCCGGAGCCAGCGACTCGTGCCAGAACGGCAAGACCCGTGCGATCGTGTCTTTCAGGCACTCGGTCAGCGGCAGCTCTTCGGGTTTGAGACGGGCATAGCGCGGATCGGCGGCCAGTTCCAGACGGTGGGTTTCGTCGAGCGGCGGGGGAGGTGTGTCGTAGCTGCGGCGCCAGATGTGCACCTGTTCGTCGCCGTACTTGGCGGCGGTTTCCGCCTTGTTCAAACCTTGCAGCGCGCCGTAGTGGCGCTCGTTGAGCCGCCAAGTGTGCACGACAGGCAGCCACATGGCGTCGAGCTCGTCGAGCGACAGCCACAGGGTGCGCACGGCGCGTTTGAGCACCGAGGTATAGGTCAGGTCGAAGCTGTAACCCAGTTCCTTGAGCAGGCGTCCGGCAGCGCGGGCTTCGCGGATGCCTTGCTCGGTCAGATCGACATCGGTCCAGCCGGTAAAGCGGTTTTGCTGATTCCAGGTGGATTCACCGTGGCGCAGCATGACGAGTTTGTACATGGGAGGTCTCGAAGTGCGAAGGAGTGAAACAATGCGGAGCACGGGACAATAGTAGTCCAGCTGCAAAATGTCGCTGCACTGCAGCAATGGCTGCCCTACGTCCGACAGGCTGCTAGGCGTCGGATGGAACAAAACCATACATCAGCGCAAGCAGATTTGATTTTTTAGAATTCCACCCTCTCAAGGAGAAAACTGAAGTGCAGTTCCTCATCGAAAACTGGGCGCTCGTGCTCATTGCCCTGACTTCCGGCGGCATGCTGCTGTGGAGTTCCTACGGCGGCGCGTCCGGGTCGGATGGCGTCAGTGCAGCTCAGGCCGTGCTCAAGGTCAACCGCGAAAAGGGCGTGATCATCGACGTCTGCGAGCCCAATGAATTTCAGGCCGGCCATGCCGTGGGCAGCAAGAGCATTCCGCTGGGCCAGCTCGACAAGCGCTTGAGTGATCTCCCCAAAGACAAAAACACGCCGGTGCTGATCATGTGCGCATCGGGCATGCGGGCCAAGCGCGCCGCGGCCCAGCTTCGCAAGCAGGGTTTTGTGAACGCTGCAGCGGTGTCTGGCGGGATGCGCTCTTGGCGCGAAGCCGGGCTGCCGGTTGAAAAAGGATGACTTTCGTATGAACAAGGTTCGCATGTACACCTCTGCCGTCTGTCCCTATTGCATCCGCGCCAAGGCGCTGTTGCAAAAACGCGGCGTTGTGGACATTGAAGAAATCCGTATCGATCTCGATCCGGGTCAGCGCCAGCACATGATGGCGTCCACCGGGCGGCGCACCGTGCCGCAGATTTTCATTGGCGACATCCATGTGGGCGGCTGCGACGATCTCTACGCCCTCGACTCCCGCGGCGGCCTGATGCCCCTGCTGCGCGACGCTGCCTGAAGCCCGCTCGGCTCATCCAGAAGCCCGGCTGGCCAGTGGGTCTGGCAGGGCTGTCATGAGGCGGGCCTAGAATCAGTATCAATCAATCGACGCCCGCATTCTGCGGGCTTTTTTCCATGGAGAATTTTTGATGAGCGCCACCCCCGAGAACACGCAGTCTGCCGATCCGGTTTTCATGCTGCAGCGTTGCTATCTGAAAGACCTGTCGCTGGAGCAGCCCAATTCGCCGCAGATCCTGCTGGAGCAGCAGCAGCCCAATGTGGATGTGCAAATGAGCGTGGAAGCGCAGCCCGTGGTCGAAGGGCTGTTCGAAATCACCGTGGCGGCGACCATCACGGCCCGCATGCAGGATCGGGTGCTGTTTCTGGTGGAAGGCAAGCAGGCCGGCATTTTCGAGCTGCGCAACATTCCGCAGGAACATGCCGACATGCTGCTCGGCATCGCCTGTCCGCAGACCGTCTATCCGTATCTGCGCGCCAATCTGGCCGACGCCATCACCCGCGCGGGCTTTCCGCCGGTGCATCTGGCCGAAATCAACTTCCAGGCCATGTACGAGCAGCAACAGGCGCAACAGCAGGCCGCCAATGACGCGCCTTCCATCATTACCCCCGACCGCCTGAACTGATCTTTTCTGATCGTCTTCAGATCGTTTTAACGGCTGATGTCGTCACAACCGCCTCGCTCGCTGACTGTGCTCGGCGCCGGCGCCTGGGGAACGGGCATCGCCTGTCAGATCGCGGCGCATCAGGCCGTCTTGCTCTGGGGGCGCGACGCGGTGCAGATGCAGCGCTTGCAGGCGGAACGGGTCAATGCCGCCTATCTGCCGGATGTGCCCTTGCCGCCGGCTTTGACCGTCACGGCCGACCTCGACGCGGCGTTGCGCCACGCGGCCGGCCCCCACGGTCTGCTGTTGC
>CALBRU010000344.1 GCA_937927695.1 uncultured Thiomonas sp.
CGGCAGGTGACGCGGTTGCCGGTCCAGTTGTGGAAGTATTCGTGGGCGACGACGCTCTCGATGCCGTCATAGTCGGCATCGGTGGCAGTGGCCGGGTTGGCCAGCACATACTTGGTGTTGAAAATGTTGAGGCCCTTGTTCTCCATGGCCCCCATATTGAAGTCGCTCACCGCCACGATCATGAAACGATCCAGATCGAGGCTCAGGCCGAAGCGCTGTTCGTCCCACGCGATGGCCTTGATCAGCGACTCCATCGCGTGCTCGGTCTTGTCGAGATCGCCCGCACGAACATAGACCTGCAGCAGATGGGTCTTGCCCGATGCCGAGCGCACGGTCTGTTCGCGGCACACCAGATTGCCGCCGACCAGGGCGAACAGATAGCAGGGCTTGGGAAACGGATCGTCCCACACCGCTTCATGGCGGCCGCCGTCCAGGTCGGCCTGCGACACCAGATTGCCGTTGGACAGCAGCACCGGGTAATGAGCCTTGTCGGCCCGTAGGGTGACGTGAAAGCGGCTCATCACGTCCGGGCGGTCGGGCCAGTAGGTGATGCGACGAAATCCCTCGGCCTCGCACTGGGTGAAGAACGCGCCGCCCGACATGTAGAGCCCCGCCAACTGGGTGTTGGCTTGGGGGACGTTGATGGTTTCGATTTCCAGCGTGAACGCGGCGGGCAGCTTGTCGAGCACCAGGGTGTTGCCGTCCTGGCGGAAGGCGACGAATTCGCCATTGACCTTCAGGGTCAGCAGGGTGATGTCTTCACCGTCGAGCACCAGCGGGGCGGACTCGGCTGCACCTTCAAGGCGACGCACCGCCATGCGGCTGTGCACGCGGGTCTTGGCGGGGTCGAGATCGAAGCGCAGGTGCACGCTGTCGATGGCGTAGGACGGCGGGGTGTACTCCGCCAGGCGGGTGATGCGGGCAGGCGTGTCGGGTTTGGCGGTCATGGCAGTGCGGAGTTCAGCGGAACAATGGGGCTCAGGTTGAGATTCAAAGGCCGGACTTCAGGCTGGCGGTGATGAATTCGTCGAGATCACCGTCGAGCACTTTCTGGGTGTTGGAAATTTCGACGTTGGTACGCAGATCCTTGATGCGGCTCTGATCGAGCACATAGCTGCGGATCTGGTGGCCCCAGCCCACGTCGCTCTTGGTCGATTCCAGCATCTGCTGCTCAGCCACGCGCTTGCGCATCTCGTGCTCGTATAGCCGCGAGCGCAGCATCTGCCACGCTTCGGCGCGGTTTTTGTGCTGCGAGCGATCATTCTGGCACTGCACCACGATGCCGGTGGGAATGTGCGTCAGGCGTACCGCGGAATCGGTCTTGTTGATGTGCTGGCCGCCGGCGCCGCTGGCGCGAAAGGTGTCGGTGCGCACGTCGGCAGGGTTGATGTCGATCTCGATCGAGTCGTCCACCTCGGGATAGACGAACACACTGGCGAAGCTGGTGTGGCGTCCGCCGGAGGAGTCGAACGGGCTCTTGCGTACCAAGCGGTGTACGCCAGTTTCGGTGCGCAACTGGCCATAGGCGTAGTCGCCCTCGATCTTGATGCTGGCGCTGCGGATGCCCGCGACGTCGCCCTCGGTCTCTTCCATCACTTCGGTCTTGAAGCCCTTGCGTTCGCAGTAGCGCAGGTACTGGCGCAGCAGCATGCTGGCCCAGTCGCAGGCCTCGGTGCCGCCGGCGCCGGCCTGGATGTCGATGAAGCAGTTGCTCGGATCGAGCGGGTTGGAGAACATGCGGCGGAACTCGAGCGCCTCGATCTCGGCGGCGGATTTCTCAACATCGGCCTCGATGGACTCGCAGGTGGCGTCATCGCCTTCCTCGCGCGACATCTCGAACAGCTCGCTGTGATCGGCAAGCGCCGTGGTCAGACTCTCCAGCCCGAGCACCACGGTTTCGAGCGACTTGCGCTCGCGGCCCAATTCTTGCGCGCGTTTGGGGTCGTTCCAGACCTGCGGGTCTTCGAGCGCTCCCGCAACTTCCATTAGCCGCGACGCCTTGGCATCGAAGTCAAAGATACCCCCTTAGCGCTTGAACGCGCTGCTGGAGGTCGGTAATTCGGTTGGAGATGGCGTTGAGGCGTTCTGCGTCCATGATGCTCTTGAGATGACAAAGGGCACTATTTTCGCACCCCTTGCCCCTGCCTTGCACTTTGGTCGTTGGCTCAAACCGGTTTGAAGAACTCCTTGGCCTTGTCGAACCACGACTTGGCTTGCGGCGAGTGGCGATCGCCGCCCTTTTTCAGCGACTCGTCGAGCTCGCGCAGCAGACGCTTCTGCTCCTCATTGAGCTTGACCGGCGTCTCCACCGTGATGTGGCAATACAGGTCACCGGGATAGCTCGAACGCAGGCCTTTGATGCCTTTGCCGCGCAGGCGGAAGGTCTTGCCCGCCTGCGTGCCTTCGGGGAGGTCGATCTCCGCCTTGCCGCCCAGCGTGGGCACATCGATGCTGCCGCCCAGCGCCGCCTTCGCCATGCTCACCGGAACGTGACAGTGCAGATCGTCGCCATCGCGCTCGAACACCGGGTGTTGCTTGATGTGGATTTCCACATACAGGTCTCCGGGCGGCCCGCCGTTGACGCCGGGTTCGCCGTTGCCCGTGGAGCGGATGCGCATGCCCGAATCGATGCCCGCGGGAATCTGCACTTCCAGGGTCTTCTGCTTCTGGATGCGGCCACGGCCATGACAGGCCGTGCAGGGCTCGGGAATGAGCTTGCCCGTGCCGTGGCAGGTCGGACAGGTCTGCTGCATGGCGAACGGCCCCATGCGCTGCGCCACCTGGCCGCTGCCTTGGCAGGTGGTGCAGGTGATGGGCTTGGTGCCGGGCTTGGCGCCGCTGCCGTGGCAGGTGCTGCATTCTTCCCAGCCGGGGATGCGCAGGCTTTTGTTCACGCCGTTTGCGGCATCTTCGAGACTGATTTCCAGCGAATAGCTCAGATCGTTGCCGCGGTAAACCTGCGGCCCGCCACCGCCGCGGCGCCCGCCGCCAAAAATCTCGTCGAAAATGTTGCCGAAGTCGCCAAATCCCCCCGCCCCGCCTCCGAATCCGCCAAACCCGCCGCCAAACCCGCCCGCCGAGGGATCAACCCCGGCATGGCCATATTGGTCATAGGCGGCGCGTTTCTGGGTGTCGCACAGGCACTCGTAGGCTTCCTTGACGATTTTGAACTGCTCTTCAGAGTCTTTGTTGCCCTGATTACGGTCGGGGTGGTGCTTCATGGCCAGCTTGCGGTAGGCCTTCTTGATCTCGTCTTCCGAGGCGTTTTTGCTCACGCCCAAGACTTCGTAGTAGTCACGTTTTGCCACGGGTTCTGCCTTGCGAATCGGTTCAATAACAATGGACAAACGGGAGGGCCGCGCGATTAGCGGCCCTCCCGTCGGGAGACTTCAAGTGTGGAGATGATCAGGCCTTGCCGTCCTTCACTTCCTTGAACTCGGCATCGACCACGGTGTCGTCACCCGCGGTTTGCGCAGCGGCTCCGGCCGAAGACGCCCCCCCGGACGCCCCACCGGCGGTCTGTTCACCCGCCTGGCTGGCATACATCTTCTCGCCCAGTTTCTGGCTGGCGGCGAGCAGGGCGCTGGTCTTGGCTTCAATCTCGGCCTTGTCCTCCGACTTGATCGCTTCTTCGGCGGCTTTCAGCGCGTCCTCGATGGCGGATTTCTCGCCTGCATCGATCTTGTCGCCGTATTCACCCAGCGATTTGCGGACCGAATGCACGGCGGCGTCGGCCTGGTTGCGGGCATCGACCAGTTCGCGCTTTTTGTGGTCTTCTTCCGCGTTCACTTCGGCATCGCGCACCATGCGCTGCACTTCTTCTTCACTCAAGCCGGAATTGGCCTTGATGGTGATCTTGTTCTCCTTGCCGGTGCCCTTGTCCTTGGCGCTGACGTGAAGAATGCCGTTGGCGTCGATGTCGAAGGTCACTTCGATTTGCGGCACGCCGCGAGGAGCGGGCGGAATGCCCTCGAGGTTGAATTCGCCCAGCAGCTTGTTGCCGGCTGCCATTTCGCGCTCGCCCTGAAACACCTTGATGGTCACCGCAGGCTGATTGTCATCCGCCGTGGAATAGACCTGCGCATGCTTGGTCGGTACGGTGGTGTTTTTGGTGATCATCTTGGTCATCACGCCGCCCATGGTCTCGATACCCAGAGACAGCGGGGTGACGTCGAGCAGCAGCACGTCCTTGCGATCGCCAGCCAGCACCGAACCCTGGATGGCCGCGCCCACGGCCACGGCCTCGTCGGGGTTCACGTCCTTGCGGGGCTCCTTGCCGAAGAACTCCTTGACCTTGTCCTGCACCTTGGGCATGCGGGTCATACCGCCGACCAGAATGACATCGTCGATGTCGCCCACCTTCACACCGGCATCGGTGATGGCGGTGCGGCAGGGCGCGATGGTGCGTTCGATCAGCTCTTCAACCAGCGACTCAAGCTTGGCGCGGGTGAGTTTGAGGTTCAGGTGCTTCGGACCGGAGGCATCGGCCGTGACGTAGGGCAGGTTGATCTCGGTCTGGGTGGAACTGGAGAGTTCGATTTTGGCCTTCTCGGCCGCGTCTTTCAGGCGCTGCAGCGCGAGCACGTCCTTGCTCAGATCGACGCCTTGTTCTTTCTTGAACTCGGCGATGATGTAGTCGATGATGCGTTGGTCGAAGTCTTCACCGCCCAGGAAAGTATCGCCGTTGGTGGACAGCACCTCGAACTGCTTTTCACCGTCCACGTCGGCAATCTCGATGATGGACACGTCAAAGGTGCCGCCGCCCAGGTCATAGACCGCGATCTTGCGGTCGCCCTTGCCGTGTTTGTCCAGACCGAAGGCCAAGGCTGCGGCGGTGGGCTCGTTGATGATGCGCTTGACTTCCAGGCCGGCGATGCGGCCGGCATCCTTGGTGGCCTGGCGCTGGCTGTCGTTGAAGTAGGCCGGCACGGTGATAACGGCCTCGGTGACTTCTTCACCCAGATAATCTTCCGCCGTCTTTTTCATCTTGCGCAGCACTTCGGCGCTGATCTGCGGCGGCGCGAGTTTTTTGCCGC
>CALBRU010000345.1 GCA_937927695.1 uncultured Thiomonas sp.
AGGTTTTGAGGAAATCGACGACGATGTTCTGACCCTGTTGGTGAATGTCCACGCCCACCTGATTATTGGGCAGTTGGACGATCACGCGGCCCGCGCCATCGGTGCTGCGCTTGAAGTTGATGGCTCGCAGCGCAACCTGATGGGTATTGAGGTTGTCGGCGAAGTGCACGGTCTGGGCTTGCGGAGCCCCCGTGGCGGCAGAAGTCGCGGCCGCTTGTTCATGCGTGGTATTGAGCAGCACGAGCAGGCGATTGCCATCCAACTGGGTTTTGTAGGTGGCAGACTGGCGCAGGTTGAGCACCATGCGGGTGCGGCCCTGGGCCTGCACCACGTTGACCGAACGCAGATTGCCCTGCTCGAAGTTGACGGTCTGGCGATCAAGCGCCGAATCAACTCCGGGGAAATCGAGCACGATGCGAGCCGGCTGGTCGATCACAAAACCACGCGGCTCAGCGGCCAGAGGCTGCGCCAGATTGACTTGCACCACGGTTTGCGCGCCCTGCCGACTGGCGGTGACGTTCTGGATCGCGTTGCTGGCGGCGTAAGCCGGAGCGGCCCCAAGCCCAAATACGACCGCAACGGTCAACAGTGCAGCCCCCAGAAATCCGTTAAAAAGCGGCCGTTTGAAAGGCGTCTTCATTGTGTGCTCTCCTGCAATTGAAGGGTTGCCGGGTGCTCGACCCAATCGCCTGTGGCGTCTTGCACCAGTTCCCTCAAATCGACTTCGCTATCAGTGATTTTGATGATCTTTCCGAAGTGCTGGCCGGCATACTCGCCGACATGCGCCCGGTACAACAGGTTGCCCGCCTTGAGCAGGGCATATTGCTGCCCTTTGATCTTCACGCTGCCCACCATTTGAATCTGGTCGAGTGAATACGCCTCAAGCGGCTGCTTGGGACGGGCCAGCTCGGCCTGCAACAGCGGATTGAGCTGCTGTACCTCCTGCCGCACGCCCACTTCGAGTTTGGTCGTGGAGAACGGATCGGTGCCGATCGTCGGGTCGTAAACGGCAGGAATGAAAGGCTTGGGCGGCTCTATGGGCTTGATGCGTGGGTGCATGCTGGCGCGCTGTTGCGCCATCCATTCGCGTAGATCTTCATGCTGCTGACCGCAGCCCGACAGGAGTGCCGCTGACAACAGGGCCGCCGATATCAGCGGCAAACGAAAGCGCTGGAAGTGCTGACATGGGCTAACGTGGTGCAAACTCATTTCGCCCCTCCCGGTTTTTTCGCCTGCTTGGCCTGGGCGGCGATTTCATCGGCGTCCAGATAGCGGAAGGTCTTGGCCGTGGCGTCCATGACCATCGGGGCGCCGGTCTTGCCCGTATTGGCCGTCAGGCTGATGTTGTTGAGAGTCACGATGCGCGAGAGCTTGGCGATATCGGTGGCAAAACCCGCCAGATCGGTATAGCCGCCATCGAGCTTGATCGAAATGGGCAGTTCGGCGTAATAGGGTTTCACATCCACCTGACCCGGTTTGAACAGCTGGAATTGCAAGCCGCGACCAATACCCGCCTGGTTGATGTCGGAAAGCAGGGCGTCCATTTCGGCCTTGCTCGGCAGTTGTTTTTCCAGCAGGGCCACGTATTGCTGCACCTGGGCTTTCTGCGCCTTGAGCAGATCGAGGCTGACGGCCTGTTCGAGTTTGTTCTTGTATTCCTGACGCAGGGTGACTTCCTGCTGCTGGGCCGAGGTGAGTTCGTCACGCGTGCCCGACAGCCAGGCATACCAGCCCAGCCCCAGAGTCAGCAAAAAGGCAGCGGCATAGACGGTGTTGCGCGGCCATGCCGGCCAGGCGCCCGGATCGTTGGGGTTGAGCCCGCGGAACTGGGCCGAGATGTCCTGAAACGCACCGTTCAGGTCGATTTTTGAGAGTTTGGAGGTCGCCATCAGTGTCGCCTCACGAAGGATTCTTGGCCATTGGCACCGCCCCCGAAGCGGCGCCCGCCGGCGTAGGCCGCTTGAGGGTGGCACGCAACTGGAACTGCGCCACGACGCGCGCCGCATTGCCCGCCGCAGCGGGAGCAATCTGCGAGCGGATCTCGATCAGCTCAGGTTTTTCGAGCCAACCATCGGGGCGGCTCAGATTGCGCAGAAAGTCGGCCACACGCTCCTGGCTGAGCGCGACGCCCTGAATGAGCACAGTCGCCCCGTCCTGGCGAATCTGCGAGAGCTGAACCCCGGTCGGCGTGTCTTTGGTCAGATCGTCGAACAGATGCACCGGCAGGTTGCGGTCGGCCTGCAGACCCTCAACCGCCTCTTGGCGCGCCCGCAGCGCTTCGATCTCGGCCTTGAGCGAGGCGATGTCCTTGATCTGACTGTCGAGCTTGGCGTTTTCCGCTTTCAGAAAGTCGTTGCGGCCTTGTTGCTGGGTGATCATTTCACTCAGCACGGTATAGCCGAGCGCCAGCACCAGCCCGCCAAGCACAATGGAGGCAAAAACTCCCGCATAGAAGGCCTCGCGCCGTTTTTTGCGCTTGGCATCCCGGTGAGGAAGCAGATTGATCAACACGATATTCATGACAGATCCCGTTGCTGCGTCATTGCAGGAAACGCCGCATCGCCAAGCCGCAGCAGGTCAGATAGGACGGCGCCTGACTGCGCAGCTTCTTCTCGCGCACGGATTCGGCAACCGCCATGCCCTCGAACGGGTTGATGACCATGCAGGCCACCGAAGCCGTTGCGGTAATTTTTTCCGCCAGACCAGGCAGGGCCGACGAGCCGCCGGCAAGCAGGATGTAGTCGACCCGGCCAAACGGCGTGGCGCGATAGAAGAACTGCAGCGCCCGCGCGATTTCCTGCGTGAGACTGTCCATATAGGGCGCCAGCACCTGCGTGGCGTAGTCGTCCGGCAGGTCGGCAGCGCGTTTCTTGGCCTCGGCTTCCTCGAGCGAAAAACCGTAGGTGCGGGCGATCATCTGGGTGAGCTGCGCGCCGCCGAAGGCCTGATCGCGGTCGTAGAGCGTTTCACCGTTGCGCAGAATCTGCAGACTGGTGGAGCTTGCACCCACCTCGAACAGCGCCACGAGCAAGTCGAGCCCGGCACGGGGCAGACGCTCAATCAGACGTTGCGCGGCCAGACGCGAGGCGAAGGCTTCGATATCCATCACCACGGGCTTGAGCCCGGCCGCCTCTGCAATGCCGCGGCGATCATCCACCTTTTCGCGCCGTGAGGCGGCGATGAGCACCTCCTGGTCGCCAGGAGAGGTACTGCTGGGGCCGAGGACGCTGAAATCGAGCGCCACCTCATCGATAGCGAACGGAATGTACTGGTTGGCTTCGCTTTCGACCTGCACTTCGATTTCTTCTTCGCGCAGCTCGCCCGGAAGAACAATCTTTTTAGTGATGACGGCCGACGGCGGCAAGGCCATGGCGACTTGCTTGGCCTTGGTGCCGCTCTTGCGGACGACCTTGCGCACGGCTTCGACCACATCGTCGAGCTTCTCGATATTGCCATCGACCACGGAACCCTTTTCGAGAGGCTCCATGGCGGCGCGCAGCAAGGTGTACTGGCCGCGGTCATCCATATCGAGCTCAACGAGCTTGACGCTGGAACTGCTGATATCCAGCCCGATCATTGGCGCATGGCGCTTGCGAAACAGACTGCCAAATGTGGCCACTGAAGACCCCCCGATTGATTTGCAACATTGTGCGCAAGCTCGTAGGCCAGCTTTTGGTGCACCGAAATGCGTACCAGCCCCTGTTGATGCATCAACCTGCACCACGGTTTGTTTGCGCTACGAACTCAGATTTTTTCTTCGATCCTACCAACAAGTCCTTGATGTACTAACGTGTAAACCCCGGCCCATCCGAAAAACGTTGCAAAACTCCCACGACGGCTAGGCGGGTGAGCACTTGTGAATTCTTACGGCACAGCGGCGGGGATTTTTATAATTTGCAACAAAATTTTCTTTCCGCCCCCTCCAAGCGTTTGCTCGTGGGTCGTGCGGTTGTCTCTTTCTCCACTGCACGCAAACCGCGTAAGCCTCCTGCGGAACTTCGCGTCCGCCCGCCTCGATGAGTTCTTCCTCTACCGCTTCGCCCTCTCCGACGCCGCGCCCGCGCGCTCGCTCTCCCTGGTGGCTGCGCGCCCTGATCGGCCTGGTAGTCACGGTCGTGGGGCTGCTGATCGCGGCCGCGCTGGTTGTAGGGCTGGTGCTGGCGTTCAGCTGGCCGCGACTGCCCGACATCTCGGAATTGCAGAACTATCAACCCCAGTTGCCACTGCGGGTGTATTCGGCGGACAACGCGCTGCTGGGCGAGTTTGGCGAGGAGCGCCGGGTGTTCATGCCCATTGGGCAGATTCCCGATCTGATGAAAAAAGCGGTGCTGGCCACCGAAGACGACCGCTTCTATCAGCACGGCGGCATCGATTGGCCCGGGGTGGCTCGCGCGCTGCTGGCGAATCTGGAGCGTTCGCGCAGTCAGGGCGCCTCGACCATCACCATGCAGGTGGCGCGCAATTTTTATCTGTCGCGCGACAAGACCTTCACCCGCAAGTTGTTCGAGGTGCTGCTGGCGCTGAAGATCGAGCAGCAGATGAGCAAGGACCAGATTCTGCAGCTTTACATGAATCAGATTTTCCTCGGCCGCAAGGCCTACGGTTTTGCGGCAGCCGCGCAGGCTTATTTCGCCAAACCGCTCGACCAGCTCTCCCTGGCGCAGATGGCGATGCTGGCAGGTCTGCCCAAAGCGCCCTCGGCTTACAACCCCATCAGCAACCCGCAGCGGGCTCGGCAACGCCAGTTGCATGTGATCGCGCGCTTGCAGCAACTGCGCTGGATCACCCCGACGCAGGCGCAACAGGCGCGGGACGAGCCGTTGGCGCTGCGCACCGCGCAGACGGAGGACAACGTGCATGCGGGCTACATCACGGAGACGGTGCGTCAGATGGTGTTCGACCGCTACCACGAAGCCGCCTACACGCGGGGATTGAATGTTTACACGACCATACGCTTGCGCGATCAGCTGGCGGCCTGGCGTTCGGTGCAGAGCGGCGTACTGTCTTACGAGTTGCGCCAACCTTATCGTGGGCCCGACGCCTTCATCGATCTACCAGGTGCGGTGGACGCGATTCCCGGCGCGATCGAACAGGCCTGCGCCGACCGACTCGCAGCCGACGGCATGGTGTGCAGCGTGGTGCTCAGCGCAAAGCCCGCCGAAGTAAAAGTGATGACCGAGGCGGGACAGATCGTGACCGTCTCAGGCGCGGGGTTGCGGCAGGTGCGCGCACTCGGGCTGTCGGACAAGGCGCAGCCCGCCATCAAGCTGCGCGCCGGGGCGGTGGTGTGGCTAGCGGAGGATGGGCCGGGGCAATGGGTCATCACCCAACTGCCGCAGGTGCAGTCGGCCTTCGTGTCGATGAACCCGAACAATGGCGCCATCGTCTCGATGGTGGGCGGCCTGGACTTCGCACGCAACAAGTTCAATCACGCCACCCAGGCCTGGCGGCAACCGGGATCGAGTTTCAAGCCCTTCATCTACTCGGCAGCGCTGGAAAAAGGCATCACCCCGCTCACCGTGGTCAACGACGCGCCGATGTTTTTCTCCGCGGCGCAGACAGGCGGCGAATCGTGGGAGCCGAAAAATTATGACGGCAAATACGAGGGGCCGATCAGCCTGCGGCGTGCCGTGGCGCAGTCTAAGAATATGGTGGCCATCCGCGTGCTCGACGACATCGGCCCGAAGTTCGCGCAAACCTGGAGCACCCGATTTGGCTTCGAGGCCAGCCGCCAGCCGCCCTACCTCACCTTGGCGCTGGGCGCGGGCACGGTCACGCCCTTGCAGATGGCGCGTGCGTACAGCGTGTTTGCCAACGGCGGCTTTCTGCTCAAACCTTTTTTGATCAGCAAGATCACCGATTCCCAAGGGCAGGTGCTGTTTCAGGATAGGCCGCAGCAAGCGGGCGATGAAAAACTGCGGGTGATTTCGCCGCGCAACGCCTATGTCATGGACAGTCTGCTGCAGGAGGTCAC